>JAJTFY010000048.1 GCA_021299175.1 Chitinophagaceae bacterium | reverse complement strand
TGATTTCAGGAATACCGGGTGGAAGAAATTGGACAACAGAAATGCCTTTGATCTTGAAGCAGAAAGAACTTCATTTACAGCAGGATAGAACCACCTTGATGCTGCTGTTCGCCTTGCCCTCTGGGACCTGATGGCCCAGGAAAGAAATGTTCCTTTGTATCAGCTGCTGAACCCCAATACCAAAAAACAAGAGGCACTTGCCTATGGCAGTATTCTTGATTTTCCTCTGTCGGACAAGGATGTACTGGACCTCACCGAGAAATTTTTAACGGATGGCTTTGGTATCATCAAAGTCAAGCTGGGTGCCGATGATGTGGAGCGAGACCTGCGGAGATTGAAATTGATCCAGTCCTATGCTGGTGCTGAAATCAGGCTTACTGCAGATGCCAATGAGGTTTGGGATTGGCAAACCGCCCTGAAGCGAATTGAAACCTACCTCGACAATGGCATTGCACTTGAATACATGGAAGATCCGCTCCGCCGTGATGACGTAAAAGGATTTGCGGAGTTGACAAAAAGGAGTCCCATCCCCATCATCGGGCATGATTATGTCAACAACATTGAGGACCTGCGAAAATTGGTCGAAGCAGGAGGGCTTCAAGGTATCAGAACCGGCAAAGACATTGACTATGCACTGGCCTCCATTGCCCTTGCAAAATCAGCAAACATCCCTGTCTATCTTGGCAATTCAATGTTTGAAATCAATGCACACCTTGCCCTTGCTTTTGATCAGGTCAACAGGACAGAGTTCTCTTATTTGGCCACCAACGATATCCTGGAACAACCCATTGCATTTAAACAAGGATTTATCCAGCGCCCTGATGTGATAGGACATGGATTGTCTCCCATGCTGCATAAACTGACAGAGTTTTCACTTTAGTTTATTTAACTTTAAACGAGAATCGAATTCACCATGAACACAATACCTGCTATCGTTGCACAAGAGTTGGATGCACCCTTTGAACTTACACAGGAACAGATTGCCTATTTTCGGGAAAATGGATTTGTGAAAATCCCAGGAGTACTTTCAAAAGAGGCCCTTCAGGCCATGGACGAGATCATCACTGCAGAAGTCAATCGGTTGAATACCCAACACCTTGCCATGGAAGACAGGGATACCTATGGCAAAGCATTTTTGCAGATCATGAACATCTGGAGAAATTCAGCCGCTGTAAAACAGATTGTCTTCAGCAAGCGCCTTGCCAAGATTGCTGCTGATTTGTTGGAAGTTGAAGGGGTGAGAATTTACCATGATCAGGCGCTTTATAAAGAGCCGGGCGGAGGGCATACTCCCTGGCATGCAGACCAGTATTATTGGCCATTGTCCAATGACAGGACGGTTACTGCCTGGATTCCCTTGCAGGAAACGCCATTGGAATTGGGGCCCCTTGAATTCAGCGCAAAGAGTTTTAAAATTACTGAAGGAAGGGACAAGGAGATTGGAGATGAAAGCCAGGCGTATCTTGATAACATCCTTCGCAATACAGGTTTTGACCATATCGTGGAAGCCTTTGGATTGGGCGAAGTAAGTTTTCATACCGGATGGCTGTACCACCGTGCGGGCCCAAACACCACCAACCAAATGCGCAAGGTGATGACAATGATTTACATGGACAAGGACATGAAATTAAAGGCTCCAGAAAACAAGAACCAGCAGGCAGATTGGGATGCATGGTGCCCGGGCGCTGCCATCGGAGAAGTGATTGATACCGAAATGAATCCTGTTATTTTTCAGTAATCAAATCGTTGTTGAGTTTCTGGTATTCCGCAGGCGTTTTGCCTGTTAGCATTTTGAAGTACCGGAAAAAATTGGCATAGTTTACAAAGCCGCATTCATTGATAATTTGTGATATGCTGAGCTTTGATTCAATGAGCAGTTTGCAGGCATGCTTGATCCTGATTTCGTGCAGAAAATTGGTATAGGTCTTTCCTGTTTTTGATTTGAAATACCGGCAAAATGAATGCTCACTCAGGTGTGCAACCGAAGCAATTTGTTTGGTATGTATTTTCTGGTTGAAGTGTTGCATGGTAAAAGAATAGACATCGTTTATCCTGTCCTCATTCTGTTCATTGATCTGTGGCTGAAATCCAATGGGCAGGATCATTTTCGTTTCCCTGGAATTACTGATAAGGGTCAAAGCCTGTAAAAGCAAGATCATTTTACCAGGGCCTTTTTCTGTCAACATCTGCTTCATGATTTTTCCCACTTCAGTTCTTGTTTTCCCTTCAACCAGAATTCCCCTTTCTGCCTTTTTCAACAACAATTTTATGTTCCGCATATCCGGCAGTTCCAAAAAATCCTTTCCTCCAAAATCAGGAAGAAAATGCAGAACGATGACCCTGACCTTCAGTTTTTTGTCGGTATATTTTTCATCGTTCCTGAACAGGTGAGGAAGGTTTTCTCCCAACATGAAAATATCCCCTTCTTTGACAATTTGAACCTTGTCTCCAATGATGCACATGCCATCACTTTTTTCAGAATATACCAGCTCTATCTGTGGATGATAGTAGTATCGACTGTTGACGTATGAAACCAATTGCTCCCTGATGGTATATACATTGGAGGATTCAATTTTTAAGAAAAGCGGTTTCATGCTAAAGCAATTTATTGACAATTGAAAGTAGAGGTATTTTTTTTAAAAAGCTGCATCGGCAATGCAAAAAATTTAAAGCCAAAAAAGTATACTAATTCGCTATTGTTTCAGCCTGAACTCCCTGTTATTCGGTGTTAATTTGAGTTGGATTTTTTCCATTGGGAACCTTCCATGCCAAATACTAACGAAAAAAAATCAACATGCTTAAAAATTTCCATCCCAAAAGCCAAGTCTGGAACAACAGCGCTACACTTCGATGTTTGTTTCTTTATTCCATCCTGATGTTCGTTTTTTCTTCATCCATTTTAGCGCAAACCAAAATGGTAAAGGGGAATGTCAAAGATGTAACCGGAAAGCCCATCGCTGGCGTGAGTGTAACCATCTCTGGCAGCAGCAAGGGAACTGTTACTGATGAGCGGGGAGATTTCTCTTTGCAGGCAGCTGACAATGCTTCGCTGGTTTTTAGCTTTACCAATTACGAAACAACAATTGTAGCAGTAAAAGGGCAGTCAACTATTGCTGTTTCTCTCAAGTCTGAGTCTGCCAGTCTTAATGAAGTTGTTGTGATTGGGTATGGTACCCAAAAGAAAAAGGACCTTACCGGAGCAGTAAGGAAAGTTAATATCGAGGGAACACCCATTGCCAACATGACCAATATCAGTCCTCTCCAGGCCATACAAGGTACACCGGGTGTAAACATTGGTGCCGTGGGTGTAGCAGGTGGTGCACCAAGTGTATTGGTCCGTGGTCAACGTTCTTTGGCTGCCTCCAACGCCCCATTGATAGTGCTTGACGGTGTGATCTTTGACGGAAGTTTGAATGAGATCAATACCCAGGATATCGCATCATTTGATATCCTGATGGATGCCAGTGCTGCTGCCATCTACGGATCAAGGGCTGCCAATGGTGTGATCATGATTTCCACCAAGCGTGGTAAAACAGGAAAACCTGCCATTTCAGTCAACAACAACTATGGGGTTCAAAGTTGGACCAAAAGACCTGACATGAGGAAGGGTGCTGATTTCATCAAGTGGAGGACAGAGAACAGGCGCCTCGCTGGTCAGGCTGATCTTTCTATCGAAAAGGTATTGGATGCCAAAGAGCTGATCGCCTACAAAAACGGACAAGAGATGGACTGGTTGAAAGAAATCACCCAGTATGCGCCGCTGAACGACTTGAACCTCAGTGTTTCCGGACGTACTGATATGGTCAACTATTATGTTTCAGCAGGCTACCTCAAGCAAAATGGCGTGTTGGACAATGATAATTTCAAGAAGTATACCGTGACTGCAAAAATGGATGCCAAGATCAACAAGTGGCTGGATTATGGCCTGAGCATGTATTATTCAGCAAGGGATTATTCTGGAACACCGCCCGATATGGGACAGGCAACCATTGGAACGCCCTATTCCTACAAATGGAAAGACGAGGCAGCGGGGATATTAGACAAAAACCCGACTCCTGCAAACCTGATCAACCCTTATTGGGGAAATGCCACTTCTCCGGGCTTGTATGATGACAACCTTGAAAAATATACCAGCACAAGGATCATCAGTTACCTGAGTGCAGACATTCCCAAAGTGAAGGGACTGAACTACAGGATCAATATCAATAAATACAAGCAGGAAACTGTTTCCGGCAGTTTCAGGCATGAAAAATATTTTATCAATGGGGATAATCCTGCAGACATTGCCAATCCGGAAAAATTTCTTTCTAGTACATACGGCAGCATGGCCAATGTTCTCACCAATTCATGGGAGATTCAAAATCTCCTGACCTATAAAAAAATGATGGGCAACCATTCCATCGATGCCTTGGCTGGTTACCAGAGGGATTACTCATCCAGTTCAAGGGTTGGAACTTCTGCGAGCGACTTTTCTCTTGCAGGTACGACAACATTGGGATATTATGGACTGCATTTGGGTAACCCTGCCAACCAACGCACCTCCTCCTTATTCAGTGATCGCTCCAACCTTGCTTATCTGGGAAGGATGAACTACAACTATTTGAACAAGTACTACCTGACCATGAATTTCAGGCGTGATGGTTTTTCTGCTTTTGCAGAAGGAAATAAGTTTGCCAATTTCTATGGAGGTGCTTTGGCCTATGCCATCAGTGAAGAAAATTTCTTCAAGCAGGCCTTACCTAAAGTCAATTACCTCAAGTTGAGAATGGCCTATGGACAGAATGGAAACCAGGGGATTGATTCTTATGAAACCCTTGCCAATATTGCTTCCGGAACAACAGTGTTTGGTTCCACCAGCTCACTGTTCATTTACCAAAGCAGTCTTGCCAACCAGCAGCTTTCCTGGGAAAAGACCACAACACTCAATGGTGGCCTTAATTTTGCCATCTTTGATAATAGGATCTCCGGAGACCTGAACATTTACCAAAGCAAGACTACGGATCAGTTGTTGACCCGCTCTTTGCCTAACCTCGCTGGTTTCAGCTCAGTAAGAACAAATATCGGAAGGGTCGATAACATGGGATTGGAGCTTTCTTTGACAGGTATTGTACTTGCCCCAAAAAATCCCAATGGCATTCGCTGGGAAACAACATTGAATTTTTGGATGAACCGCAACAAGGTGGTTGCCTTGACTGGTGTAGATGCTGATGGAGATGGAAAAGAGGATGATAACCTTGGTAACAGGTGGTTTATTGGGAAACCAATCGGAGCCATATATGATTATGTAGTGGATGGCATCGTTCAAACTGCCGATGCTGATTATATTGCCAAGTTTGGTGCAAGGGCTGGTGATCTCAAAATCCGTGATATCAATGGGACGGTGAGGGGAGATGGAAAGCCTGATGGAAAAATCAACTCACTCGACAGAGAAATCATCGGCTATGTTCAGCCCCGTTTCAGCTGGAGTCTTGCCAATACCATCAGTTACCAAAACTGGCAATTGTATTTCAACTTCAATGCCATCATGGGAGGCGGTTCCGGCAACTATTACATGAGTGCTAACTCATCATATAACCTTACCGCATTCGGGAACAATCAAAATCAAAACTGGCTTAACCAACAGTATTGGTCTGCTGAAACACCCAGCAATACTTTCACAAGGCCCAACTATTCAAATCCTTTTGGTTACAGCCATCCCCACGAGAGAACTTTTGTGAGGCTCCAAGACCTAAGTTTGCAGTATTCACTGAACAGCAAGCAATTGGGAAAACTCAAAATGAGTGGTTTGAGGATTTACTTATCTGCCAAGAATCCATTGGTATTCAGCAACTGGCTCGGACTGGATCCTGAAAATGCAGGTGCAATCGGCGTCTCAAATCCTTTGTTCAGAACATTCAATCTCGGAACAAACATTAATTTCTAAAAGAATCTAAATACATGACCATGCAAACCTTAATCAAAAAAATAGCAGCATTTATCCTTGTGATAAGTTTCCTCGCAGGCTGTAAAAAAGATGCTGAGTTTCTCACAGAGGTAAGAAGAGATGGACTGACGGTAGACAATGCACTTATTACCAAGTCTCAATTTGATCTGGCATTGAATGCTTGTTACAGGCAACTGCAGTATTTTTATAACTCCACAGATGGATGGACAGATTTCTGGCATCTTGGTGTCAACTTTGATGTTGCAGCCACCACAACTGTATACATTGCTGATCCCAATGCCCCCTGGGTCAACTATACCAAGATCAATTCACAGGATGGTCAATCCGCCAAATGGTGGAACTGGAATTATACCATGATCAAGTATGCCAATACCGTTATTGCAGGCATCGAAAATCCACTTGCAAAATTAACTGCCGCTGAAAAAAATGCCCTGGCTGCTGAAGCCCGTTTTTTAAGGGCCTGGGGTTATCGCAACCTTGTGATAGCTTTTGGAGGCGTTCCCATTATTGCAGGGCCGGTAACAGCGCCCAAAGTTGATTTTACCAGAAATACGCAGGCCGAATGTTATGACTTCATCAAGAAGGATTTGATCTTTGCAAGTGCCAACCTGCCCATTTCAACGACTGTTCCAGGAAAAGTGGTAAGGGCTGCTTCTGATCATTTGCTGGCTGAAATCAATATCATCCTGAAAGATTATGATGGTGCCATTGCTGCGGCCACCAAGGTCATCAATGGAACGGATGGTCCTTACTCGTTGATGAATACGCGTTTTGGGGCAAGAAGAACAGAAAACACTACTACAAGGGGCACACCCGTTGATTATTATTGGGACCTTCACGAGATCAACAATACCGATTATCAAATGGGCAACAGGGAAGCCATCTGGGTTGCCCAGTTTGAGCGCAATGTTCCCGGCGGGGGCATTGCATTTCCGACACAGGGAAACTGGATGATTCAGGGAAGGGCCTATTGGTGCAGGCACTGGCTGTTTGCCAAAGCTGGTCTTGTCGCTGCTGGTGCATCTGACAGTGTAGGACGTGGTGCAAGCTTCATTCGCGGAACTACGTATACCAATTGGGATATCTGGTCAAAATCTGCCGGTGATATCAGAAACAGTGAAGCAAACATCAGGCGTAAATTTTATTTTGGTGCGAATATTGCAGCTGCTGGTGGACAGCCTGCATACAAGAAAGGTGATTTGATTCCAAAGTCATTCCTGACTGCTTATGAAGATACCATGTGGTATATCTATCCCAACTGGACAAAGTTTGGTACGGATAAACATGCGGACGGAAACTTTATCAATGGATATACCAAGGACCAATATGTGATGCGTCTCCCTGAAACCTATCTCCTTAGGGCAGAGGCTTATCTTGCCAAAGGAGACAAAGCCAGCGCAGCTGCAGACATTAACGTCATCAGAACAAGGGCTAAAGCACCATTGGCCACTGCCAATGAGATCACCCTGGACTATATCCTTGATGAGCGTGTTAGGGAGTTATATGGTGAAGAATACAGGATGCTTACCCTGATGAGACTGGGTCTTGTTTTTGACAGGGTAAAAAAATATGGTGATGTCAACCAGCGTGCTTCTGTGGCTGCCCATAACAACCTGCTTCCCATCCCGCAAGGTGAGATAGACAAGAACAATGGTGCGAAACTCACACAGAATCCTGGTTACTAAACTTCGTTAGGGTTATAAAAAAAGCAAGCCAGTCTTGAAATCTTGTAAAAGATGAATGGATTGGCTTTCTTTTTTTAAATTACCTGGTATTCATCCAGAAAAACAATCAAATGAAATTGACATCTTGGGCCTTGGCGTTCCTTTTTTCCTTGTTATATCTTGTTGCTTTTTCACAGCAGGATCGGTTTGCAAAAATTGGTGGGCAGGAGTACAAGCTTCGCAAGGACGAGTTGATAGAACCCCTGCCTCCGGTGTTGCCCAACAAATTGCTTCGTTCGGGGAATCCACCCTCCGCAGCGCTTCCCTTCGTCATGGCCCATGCATCAAAGGAAATGCTCTATGCAGAGCTGGATTCCATGCGTAAGACATATGCTCCTTTCATGGAAAATCATGCTGTGCTGAAAGAGAACATGCGAAAGCGTTTTCCCATTGCTACCATGCAATGGAGAAAGGAAACAGCTGAGGATAAAAAAAATATCAGCCATCCTGCATCAGGAGCAGGGGTTTGGGAAACTGTGAAGATTCCGCATTATGGACCACCCCTTGGTCATGCTGTAACCTATTACCAACAGGAGATCGTTTTGGATGATGAGATGTTGCGCCGTGGAAGTCTATTTGTATGTTTCAAAGGGGTTGATTACAAGACGGAAGTTTATTTCAATGGAACCTACTGCGGAAGCCATGAAGGATTTTTTGCTCCTTTTGAATTTGATATCTCTGCCATCGCCCAAAAAGGAAAAAACAGGTTGATGGTAAAAGTGATGAACGAGCCCACAACAACCGGATCAGTGGATGAACAGGGCAATCATACTGTGGGGGATAAAATTTATGCTGCCGGTGGCCCTGGTTATGATGAACCCATGGAAGGATGGCATATCTGTCCACCTGCGATGGGAATTTACCAGGATTGTTTTATCGAAGCCAGGAGTGATCTATTCATCAATGATTTGTTTGTAAGACCCCTTCCCAATGCCTCAAAGGCAGAGCTCTGGGTTGAAGTGTTCAATGCAACCAAGTTTCCCAGGTCCATTTCACTGGACCTTTCCTTGTTCGGCAAGAATTTCAAGGACACTGTTTTTCTCAATAGAATTTACAATCCTTCAACTACCCATGTTCCCGGCATTGGCGACATGGTAAAGCCTACCGATTGGCAGAGCAAGAACATCCCCATGCAATACGGTAAGAACTATATCCGTTTGGAAGTGGATGTCAACAATTTCAGGTGGTGGAAGCCAGAACAACCTTGGCTTTATTCAATGCAGGTAAAGCTGAAAGACCAAAAAGATCAGCTGTTGGATGCACAGGCCTCCAGTTTTGGCATGCGGAGTTTCAGCATGGATACCGTGAATGTACCCAAAGGAAAAATGTTTCTCAATGGAAAGCCAATCAGGCTGAGGGGTGCCAATTCCATGGGTTTTGAGCAGAATGATGTGATGAGAAAAAACTGGAATCAACTGAGGGATGATATCCTGTTGGCCAAACTCTGTAACATGAATTTCATCCGCTTTACCCAGCGGCCTGTGCAAGAGGAAGTCTATGATTATTGCGACATGCTGGGCATGTTGAACCAGACCGATCTTCCTTTTTTTGGTGCCATCAGGGTAAACCAATTTGCTCAGGCAGTCAAGCAGGCAGAAGAGATGGAGCGGTTGGTGAGAAGCCATCCTTCCACTGTAGTCGTGACCTATATCAATGAACGTTTCCCCAATGCAGAAGGAAGTCCACAACGCAGCTTTGCTTCTGCCTCAGATATCTTCATGGTATTCAAGGCCATGGACCAGGCTGTGCTTTTGTCGAATCCGGACCGCGTCATCAAACCCGGTGATGGTGATTATGACCCACCCAGTCCAGGATTGCCAGACAGCCACTGTTACAATACCTGGTACAATGGGCACGCACTGGACCTCGGTAAATTTCACAAAGGTTATTGGCAATACATCAAGCCAGGGTGGCTGTATGGCTGTGGTGAGTTCGGTGCAGAGGGATTGGATCCCCTGAACACCATGAAAAAATATTATCCTGCATCATGGTTGCCTGCCAACGCAACAGATGATGCGAAATGGACAGCAAATCGCATTTCCAAATCGCAGACCAATACATTTCACTACATGTGGTATCCCACACAAACAGGCTTGCAAAACTGGATTGATGCCAGCCAGGATTACCAGGCATGGGCGATGCGTTTTGTTGCGGAAGCATTCAGGCGAGACAGCAGAAATGTTTCCTCTGCCGTGCACCTCTTCATTGATGCCTGGCCTGCAGGATGGATGAAGGCCATCATGGATGTTGACCGGCAGCCCAAGAAAGCTTTTTTTGCCTACCGGGATGCCCTCGCACCATTGATGGTTTCTTTGCGAACCGATCGTTATTCGCTTTTTGCCGGAGAAGATGCCATGGTTGAGGCATGGGTATGCAATGATAAAAATGAAGTTCCTTCGGGATATCGTTTGGGATTTGAAGTTGTTGTGGACGGTAAAACCATTTCAAGAGACCTGTTGGATGCTGATATTCCTGAGAATGCAGCACGTTTTCAGGGGATGATCAATTTTAAAATACCATCAGTTGCAGCCAGAAGCAAGGCCATCATCAAAGCAGGTCTGTTCAACAAGGAGGGTGTTTGCATGAATGCAACCACAAAGGAGCTGACCCTCTATCCCAGCCACAAACCAGTTCCAGTGAGGGTTTTCACTGATGGAAAACAATCGGATAAGGCTGCTGCACTTGCCAATGAAATGAAGGGCACGATCGTCAATAACCTGGAAGATGCACAGCTGCTGATCATTGATGATGCATCAGCATACAGTTCCAACAAAAATAATATTGATCAATTTGTGCGCAAGGGCGGAAAGGTTTTGTTTACTGAAATTCCCGCAGGAAAATATGATATTGCCAATACTACCGTTGAAGTGAAGCATACCATCATGGGAGAGTATTATTTTGCGAATCCTGATGCATCCCTGCTAAAGGACAAACAATTTCAGCCCAAGGATTTTTTCCTTTGGTACGACAAAAAAGCGGGCTACATTCAACCCCTGTTGAGGAATGTGTTCAGGGCCGAAGGATGGTCTCCCCTGGTTACAACCGGCCTTTGTAATTTTGCAGGCGAAGATCCTGCAGGCTATCTAGCAGCAGCAACACTGCCATTGGGAAAAGGGAAATTCATTTTCTGTGAGCTGACCCTTGCCAATCGGATACTGGAAAATCCGGCTGCATTTTCGTTTTTAAAGAAAGTCATACAATAACAATTGAAATCATACGCATGAACATACATTATTTCTGTACCCATTGGGGCAACCAGCTTCCTTTCCCCAAATTTTGCAAGAACGTTGTAAACGCCGGATACAACGGTGTTGAGATGGATCTTCCTTTGGTTAAAAAGAAAAGGAATGAAATCGTGGAAACCCTTGCTGATCATGGCCTCTTGTTGATTGGTCAGTATTGGCAGTCGCTTGAAAAGGACTTCAACCTCAATGAAAAAAATTTCAAGAAGCATCTTTACAACCTTGCCGAAGCCAGCCCTTTGATGATCAATACACAAACTGGAAAAGATTATTTCAGCTTCGCACAAAACATGCATTTGGTGAAAGCTGCCAAAACAATTGCTGCTGAAACAGGCATCGAGATTGTGCACGAAACACACCGTGGAAAATTCTTGTACAACCTGCAGGTATTTGAGGCTGCTGCCAAAGCCGCTCCAGATCTCGGCATTGCCTTGGACATCTCACATTGGTGTACGGTGCATGAGTCCTTGTTGCAGGACCAGCATGAAGCTGTCCAACGTGCATTGCAGCATGCAAGGCATATCCATTTGCGTTTGGGTTTTGAAGAGGGTCCGCAGATCAATGACCCCAGGGCTCCTGAATGGAAGCCACTGCTTAAGCAATATTTCAAGTGGTGGGATGTGGTTGTTGCACGCCACAAAAAAAAGAAACAAGACCTGACCGTCACCCCAGAGTTTGGTCCTGCACCTTACATGCCATTGAAGCCATACAGCCAGAAGCCCATATCAAAACAATGGGACATCAATGTTTTCATGATGGAACTGTTCAAGGCACGCTACAAGTAGCTCCAATCAACGAAATCATTCCAATGGAATGGGCTGAATGATCAGCTCCCTTTGGAGGAATTGAATAAAATCGGGAGTGGGGGAGCGTCACTGGATTTTTCTTCTTTGATGGGTGCATCCATGGGTGTATTTCCGATTGTTTTTCGCAGCACTTTAAGCCCATACATGGGGCCATGCCAAAGATTGATCAGGGTGCCTTCAGTTCCTCTGTCAGGCATCATCCTGGTATGCATCTCCATGTATTTCTCAAAGATGGACAGTGCCTGATTACAGATACTGGTTGCCCTTGCAGCGGCTGATGCGGAATATCTACCTGCTGCATCTTTCTCTATCGTTTGTATGGCCGCACCTGCTGAAAATGCCCTGAGATACAATGAGCTTGTGCCAATCCGGTTGCAAAGAAAATCAAGGTATGTTTGTCCTGCAGTATTGCTAACGGATTTTCTGATTTCTTCCAATGATCTTCCTACAGCATCGTACATGTTATTGACCTTTTGAAGCATGGGCCTGTTCATCCAGGTATAAGGTCCACCCTGCAACCAGGCACCTATCCAGCAGAATCCTACATTGGGTAGATCGTTTGTAGAGAGCTGATCAATCTCCTCCAATTTTTTCATGTTGGCAGCAAATGCTGCTGTATTTCCGATGCCCAATTTTTGTGCATGGGAGGCATAAAAATCATCTGTCTTTATTGGGCCAAGCAATGAAGTCAGTGCAGCATATTTTGCAGCAGTCCTGTTTTCTGCAGTTCTCCAATGGTTGAAAACGATTGCGTTTACCTGCTGTCCTTTGTTGCGTTCGAACAAGTCATTTGCCAGTGAAGCTATTCCGGCAATTGGGTTTTGTTGTGTGAACATCAATCCATCAAATTCAATCCAAGAGAATATGGTT
>JAJTFY010000161.1 GCA_021299175.1 Chitinophagaceae bacterium | reverse complement strand
GTGCCCGGAGCGGGAATCGAACCCGCACTCGCTTTTTCGGCGAACAGGATTTTAAGTCCTGCGTGTCTACCAATTCCACCATCCGGGCAAAAGCATTGCTGCTGACTTGGTAATGTCCAAAAATAAAAAATTCCATTCGAATGAATGGAATTTTTGAGCGGAAGACGAGATTCGAACCCGCGACCCTAACCTTGGCAAGGTTATGCTCTACCAGCTGAGCTACTTCCGCATATTCAAGAACTTATTGGGGTGCAAAAATAATGAATTGATGCAATCCAAAAAAGTATTTTCCTATTTGTATTTAGGGGTGTATTGCGTGCTTTCAGGTACTTCTACCTTTGGCTTTCCTTTATAATGCATGCTGTAAAGACCATAACAGCCACCGAGCATGAATGCCAGTAAGGCGAAAAGTTGGATGTGAAAAAGAAAGCGGGAAGAAGAAACCCAGTTCCTGCCGAAATCCTTGTTGTCTGCACTTGGGGTTGTATTGTGTTGCATAGCGCTGTTTTGCCTTGCAAAAATAGTTAAAAAGGTAATATTTTAAATCGCTTCACTAATAATTTCTGAAAACAACTTCTTGCCCTTGCCAAAGTGCTGCCAGACAACACTTCCATCATATTTCCCCGTTGGTTTTCCGGTTTTGTGTTGTGGAAATACGGACTTTTTTTGTTGAAATAACAACCATTGGATGAAGGCAAAATGGGATTTCATCACAGCAAAGAAATAGCTGGGTTGTCCGTCCAGCAGGTTCTTCCAGGCACTGATGGCATCAAGAAGGAAGCGGGCAGGAAGAATACGCAGCGCTTCCCAGATTCCCAGGTTTTTCCAAAGCATGATCAGGTTGTTCCGGAAGTTGAGAAAAACCTTTTTGGGGTTATTTTTCGGTAATGTGCCCCCACCGATATGATAGACCACCGAATCCGGACAAGACCTGATGCTGTATCCAGCCAACTGGAGCCTCCAGCAGAGATCGATCTCTTCTTGATGGGCAAAAAAGTAGGGATCAAAACCGCCTGCTGCATCGAAGGCCGAATGTCGGATGAAAAGCGCTGCTCCTGAGGCCCAGAAAATAGGCGTAGACTGGTCATACTGACCTTTGTCTTCTTCCAGTATATCAAAGATCCTTCCTTTGGAGAAAGGATAGCCAAAACGGTCGATCCAGCCACCAGCAGCGCCGGCATATTCAAAATGGGTTTTCTTGTTGTAGTCCTTTATTTTGGGTTGTACGGCTGCCAGGTTTTTATCTTTCTCCCACATTTCAACAACCGGTTCCAGCCATCCTGGGTCTACTTCTATGTCGGAATTCAACAACACAAGATATTCTTCCGGCACGCTTTTCAATGCTTTGTTATAGCCCCCAGCAAAACCCTCGTTGGATTGATTGTTGATGATGTTGACGTTTGGGAAATTGGTCGACAAAAAACTGAGAGAGTCATCCGTGGATCCATTATCAGCCACATACACCTTCATATTGCCATAAGTAGAGGCCAGGAGGGAGGGCAAAAACATTTCAAGGTAATGCTTGCCATTCCAGTTCAGGATAACGACCGCTACAGGAGGCAGAGAGGAGTTTTGGGTCATAAACCTCAAAAATACTGTCATTATCCTGAAAAAAATGGTAACCTCATTTGAATTGGTAAATTTGTTTCATGCGGAATGCAGGGATATGGAAATTTTTGTTGTCTGTGCTGGCGGTCGTGATCGTGGTCGGAACCTTTTTTTATTCAAATTTCCTTGCAGAAAAAATCTCTGAAAGGGAAAGGGCCATGATGTCATCCTGGGTAACTGCCCAGCGAAGCATTGCAAGCGCAACAGCTGACGATGACATTTCATTACCCTCCTCCATTGTAGCAGAGCAGAGATCGATTCCCATCATTGAAACAGATGAAAACGATCAGATCATATCCTCATTGAATCTGGACAGCAGTAGAGCACAGAACGATCCGCAATATCTGAAGGGAAAATTGCAGGAATTCAAATCAAGAGGGAATTTGATCACAACCTTCTTTGGCACCGATTCTTTGCGATACAATCGGTATTATTTTGGCGAATCCCTTTTGCTTCGGCAGATAAGATATTTCCCCATGATCCAGTTGCTGATCGTTTTGATTTTTACGATCATGATGTTGCGATTCATCAATACCCGGAATCGTTCATTACAGGATCGTCTCTGGGCCGGACTGGCCAAGGAAACAGCCCATCAGCTGGGCACGCCGGTTTCAGCATTGGAAGGATGGACGGCACTGCTCAGAGAGGGTGGGGATCATGAATTGGTCTCAAACGAAATGGACAAAGATATCCAGCGGTTGAAGCTGATCACTGATCGATTCAGCATGATCGGGGGAGAGCCAAAGAAAGAAGTTACAAATCTCAAGGAATTGGTTATTGCTGCGGTGGAATACATGCGGAAGAGGGCGCCAGAGACGGTTGTATTTGAAATTATAAATAATGGTCTTGCTACGCCGGTTTCGGTTTCCAGGCCACTGCTCGAATGGGTGATTGAAAATATTTTGAAGAATGCACTGGATGCAATGAATGAAAAAGGGAGAATTGAGATCAAGCTTGGTGAGGAAGTGGATATGGTATGGGTTGAAATTCGGGACAATGGAAAGGGAATGGCTGCAGGTTTGCAACGCGAGATCTTTAATCCAGGCGTCACCACCAAAAAAAGAGGGTGGGGACTAGGGTTGACCCTTTCCAAAAGGATCGTTGAAGAGTATCATGGTGGGTTGCTCTTTGTAAAGGAAAGTATGATCGGGCAGGGCACTACGTTCAGGATTCAGCTCAAAAAATGAAGTGCGGGGCTTTTTTTATGGCCGCTTTCAAAGCTTGCTTTGAAGAGCGGACAGGAAAAAGCCCCATGCCTTGCGAAGCAAGGCGGGACTTTTTTTATTTGTAGCCCCCCCGTAAGACATCCTGGATCACCGCAGGTAATCCAGTCTTGGGCACAAAGAAAAAAGTCCCGCACGAAGTGCGGGGCTTTTTTTATGGCCGCTTTCAAAGCTTGCTTGCCTAAGTGAGCAAATGAAAATGATTGTTAGAAATAATACCCAGTGACTATTGTTTATTTAAGATAGATTTCTGTTCAAAACGCTGATTAAAAGTCTCTTTACCGTTTCCATTTCCTCTGCTTTGCTAGACGCAACTAATAAAGTCAAACTAGCTAATGCTTCATTGCTGATGATTGATTGTCTTTGAGCATTGAATAAAAGACCATTTTGTTCAAGAAATAATAAAAAACAAGCAGCTGCGATACGTTTATTACCATCTACAAATGCATGATTTTTTACAATTAAGTATAGAAGCATTGCTGCTTTTTCTTCAATCGCACGACTTAATATCCTTATTCCATCATGTAGAATTTTAATTTCTTTGTTTTGCTGCTCAAGTTGCTTTTCATTTATGGCAATCCCAATAGTTAAAAAATCTTTAAGCCTTTGTGTAGCCCATTGCCGAAATTGAGTTCCTCGAATTGATTTAACACGATAACCAACTGAAATGATGACATCTAGGTTAAAATACTCTAGTTTACGTCTCACACTTCTCGAACCTTCTTTTTGAACTGTCAAGGATTCCTTGACAGTTGCCTTCTTAGATAACTCTTTCTCTTTGAAGCAGTTATTGATGTGTAAGCTTATGTTTTGCTTAGTTTGCCCAAAAAGTTCAGCCATCTGCTGCTGTGTTAGCCAAACTGTATCATTTTCAAATTTTACATCAACTTGAGTTTTTTTATCCTTGGACTTATAGATGATGATTTCGTTCACTATATTATATTAAATCTTCAAGATTAGCGTAGTCAAATTTAACGAAAAGCGCCTTGTAAATTTGGCAAAACGTAAGATTTAAAATATAAATGAGATCTTCAAATATTAAATTCGAACTTAGTCCAGCAATTGGTATTATCCAGTATAAATAAGAGAAGAGTTTTTTTACCTCAGCCAAATAAGGATGTAACTTTCAATTCATTATCTCACCTTATGAAAAAATTATACATACCCGTTTTGCTCCACCCAAAGAAAAATGGATCTCATTATTCAATGGTGAAAATCTGAATGGATGGATACCCAAGATCTTTCATCACGAGACAGGCGATAATTATGCCAATACATTCAGAGCAGAAGATGGCATGATCAAAATTCGTTATGATCAATACGACCAATTCAATAATCGATACGGCCATCTCTTCTATAACAAACCCTTCTCGCATTTTAAATTACGCTTTGATTACCGTTTCTCCGGCATCTGGCGAAGCGATGCGCCATCGTATACCCAGATCAATTCCGGTGTGATGTACCATTCACAATCCCCTGAATCCATCTTAAAGGAACAGGACTGGCCGATTTCAGTGGAGTTGCAGTTGCTTGGTGGATTGAAAGATGGGAAGTCAAGACCGACCGGGAATATGTGCTCTCCAGGGACTGATGTGGTTTTCAATGGAAGGGTTGATCCTCGACATTGTATCAACTCATCGTCTAAAACTTATTATGGCGACCAATGGGTTCATGCTGAATTGATTGTACTGGGTGATTCACTGGTGACCCATATCATCAATGGAGATACCGTACTGCAATATAGCAAACCCCAGATCGGTGGGGGAGTAGCAACAGGTTATGATCCTGCGATCAAGATTGATGGCAAGCTGTTGAAGCAAGGCTATATTGGATTACAAAGTGAAGGCCAGGAAATCGATTTCAAAAATATCCAGTTGCTGGATCTTTCAAAACAATATCAACATGAGTGATCGTCACGCAATTGAAAGACTTGAAAACATCATGAACGACCTCCGGGAAAAATGTCCCTGGGATAAAAAGCAGACCATTCAGAGCCTGCGCCAGCTTACCATCGAGGAATGCCATGAACTGGCTGATGCCATCACCGACGAAAGCTGGGATGGGATCAAAGAAGAGCTGGGAGATATTTTGCTGCACATCATCTTCTATACCAAGATTGCCA
>JAJTFY010000047.1 GCA_021299175.1 Chitinophagaceae bacterium | reverse complement strand
TTTGAAAAACAAGACAATGCAGAAACATTTTTTATGTTAATACATTAAAGTGTGGCAAAAGTCAACGATGGCCTAGCGGATTATTCTCTGTATAAGCAATAAAATTAAACTTGTCCTACCACAATCCATATTTGTGTGGAGCATTCGAGCCTTTTTAGCAAACAGAATTTCAATTTTATTTTAGCCCTCAGCATTTTTTGATGAACTCCCCAGGTTCATCCTAATGTACAAATCTTCCACTTGTTTCCTTGCCCATGGTGTCTTGCGCAGAAATTTCAGGCTGGATTGAACACTTGGATTGCTGTTGAAACAATTGATCCGGATGTGTTGACCAAGGTCTTCCCAACCGAAACAGTTGACCAATTCATTAACGATCATTTCCAATGTCTTGCCGTGCAATGGGTCTTTGGATGTTGCTGCCATGCGCTCAATTTATCAATTATATCTTTGCTTCTGTCATCTGGATTTATTTAAATCCAAACAATACTGGAATGATGAATACAACAATGGCTGTCCATAACCCGTAAATGGGCAGGAAGAACGCAATGGCTTGTTCAATCTTTTCTGCTTCCGCCAATGGCAGAAAGGGCAATGCCATTGGTGATGATGGTCAAAATGGACAAAGCGAATAAAAACAGCAAACTGATCTTGTTGTTTTCTTTTTTGGTTGCTTCAGTGATGGAAAACAAAATGATGGCCATTACACCAATCAGCAAGGCATTGAAGATCATCAGAAACTCCCGGTCTTGGTAAATGTTTTTTCTTGTGAATGCCATGGCAGATAAAAATACCAACAGTGTTATGGCTACCAGGGGAGTGAATATTTTCGCAATGGTGGGAGAAATTTTGTCCACCAGTTGTGGGTTGTTCCGTACCAGGAATGTGGCCAGAATGGGAATGGTTGAAAGGCCCCATACCAAGACATAGTCTGCATAAATCTTTTCTATATTAAGACCAATCAACTGAAACAATCCAAACGTGATTCCTGTGAATACAATTCCTGATAGCACCATGACGGCACCCATGACAACCAAGTCTCCGTTGTACCGCAAAAACCTTATTTTTTTCTCTGTGTTTTTGAGATCTCCTCCTGTGAAAGTGAATCCAAGCAGGCTCCAAAGCATGATGGGTAGGTGTATGCAGGCCAAAATCAGTGTATCACTTTTTTCATTTTTTGGCAGTAAGTTGATGTAAGCTCCTGACACAAGTACCGCAATGATCGGAAGGAGCATGCTTTTCCATGCCAACCCCTGTTTCCATGCAAAATAGAACATCAAAAGTGGAAATGAGATGAGCCCCAAATTGCGAGAAAAGAAGTGTTCAGGTTCAATGTTAAAAATCTGTGGTGTTTTTGCCAAAAGCCCTGTAAGGAATGCAATGAAAGCAACAATGAAGAGCTCTTTTTTTACTCCCCAGTTGATTTCTTCCCCTTCATAGTTGAGCCTTTCATTCCAGGCTTCTGCCATTGGGATGTTTTTGATATCAGGGTATATGGTATTGAAGTTTTCTTTGAAACTTACTTTGTTTTGTCGGTATACATATTCGAGTTGTTTGGCGTCGTTGATATTGTTCAGGATCACTGACTTCAAATTGTTGATCTCATTATTTTTATCCATGATGTATGTATTGAATATCTAGTTGATTGTTTTAATTTGATCTGCTGATAAACCGCTCCAGGGCATCCAGGTGATCACTGAATGCTTTTCTGCCATGATCAGTAGCGGCATAGGAAGTATTTGGTTTTTTTCCAATGAATTGTTTGGTGATCAGGATATATCCCAATTTATCCAAGGCATTCAGATGGCTGGCCAGGTTGCCATCGGTAATGTTTAATTGTTCCTTGAGCATTCCGAAATCCATGGCTGCATTGACCATGAGCAGTGACATGATTCCCAAGCGCACCCTGCTCTCAAATGCCTTGTTCAAGGCCTCCAAATGATTCTTCACTTTTCGTATTTAAAGTAGATCCTTGTTCCGTAAACGATATGCAGCACACCAAAGCCAAATGCCCAAAAAAGGAGTCCAAAATCTATGAAAATGCCCGCTAGCAGTCCTGTCAGGATTTCTGCGATACCAAAATATTGGATATCATCAACCGTGTACTTGCTGGCGTTGAAAAGTGCCAAGCCATAGAAGATGAGGCTAACTGGAGCAATCAATCCAACCAATCCGTGGCGCAACAGTATCATTGATAGAATTGCACCAGCCAGCATGGGCACTGCCAATTGAACTGCCATCCGCTTTGCCGTTCCATCCCATATAGGCAATCCCTTTTTTTCGGCATTTTTCATGGCCATGATGGTTACTGTCGCTATAGAGAACACCAATACCAGCAGAACATCAATGAGCAGGAAACTGAAAACATCCCCATTGGGCTCCCCATTTTCATTGAGGATAAGGGTATGGTATCCCCCCTGGTCTATGGCAAGGCCCATGTACGCATATGCTGCTGCTACGCCCGTAATTGCGGCAATACCTATGATTACCCCCGCCAATCCGCTGAGTGAGAGAAATCTGGACGATCTTTCCATGAGGTTTCGGATATCCCTGATGGCTTCAAGCTGTTCTTTCTGATTCTCCATGTGCTATAAATAAAAAAGTACTTTGAATTACAAAGTTAAATAAAATACTGGTATAACCTAATTAATGGCAAAATTTCATTGATTTTTCACTGAAATGGGTATCCAGATCTCTTCCTCGGCGTCCGGACTCCCTTGATATAAGGTAAAAAATATCGATAATATTGTGCAATTATCAGGAATCCCGAACAATGATATTATATGGGTTCAATTGAGATTAGGCGATTAACAGTTGAGGATGCTACGCATTTAAAGCAGATTGGCCGGACAACCTTTGAACAGACATTTTCATTCAGCAACAGCATGGAGAACATGGAGAAATACCTCGAGGAAGGATTTTCCCTCGCCAAACTCAAGGCGGAGATCGATGATTCCAATGCTGAATTTTATTTCGCAATGATGGATAACAATGTCATTGGATATTTGAAACTGAATATTGGGGAATCTCAGACTGAAATCAAAGAATGGGTTTGTTGCCTTTGATCAGCACATCTTCAAATTGGGAGACGAGGGGCAAACGGATATCATGATGAAGCGGGAAGGCAGATTAATTTCTAGTTAATAAATCATATTTTTACTACGAAGCCAATTATATTCTAAAATTTTATGTATTTCAACAAGGTAATGGATTCATACAATCCACTTCCCACTGTCTATAATGCTGCCCAATCAAAACTACGATATTGCTTATTTCCAACTTTTGCAGGAAAATGATCCTGTTACCTGGCAACACCTGATTCGTACATATTATCCACCACTTTGTTTATTTGCCAAGAGAATACTAAAGAATGAAGCAGCTGCCGAGGATGTTGCTACAGAAACCTTTGTAAAATTCTGGCAAAAAGAAAAGGAGTTTACTGATCTGCTACAGGTGAAAAAATATTTGTACACCGCTGTACGAAATGGATGTCTAAATGTGATCCGAGGTCAGAAACGCGAAGATGAAAGACATTCGACCTTTACAAACGCTCTTTTGTGTGATGAGGATGCGTTTGAAAAAGAAGTTCTCTACACTGAGCTGCTGGCTGAAATCAGGAAGGCAATAGATGGATTTAGTCCTCGGATGCGAGAAATTTTCATTTTGTCATACTTCAAACACTTGACAAACGAACAAATTGCAACTACGTTGCAACTATCGAACCAAACTGTTCGCAATCAAAAGGCGTTGGCCTTGACGATCTTGAGAAAACAATTAAAGCCAAATTTCCCCCTTCGGAACATCAGTTTGGTACTTATTTGGTAATATTTCAAAAAAAACGAAAAAAATCCGGTACAAAAATTATTCCTCGGTGTCATATAGATTAAATGGCGGCCATTCATGGAGGATAAAAAATTTAATGAACATCTCGCTGTTGCTAAACTTTTTTTCAAAAGTCTATTGCTTGATATATCAGAAAAAGAAAAAATCAAGTTAGAGGCATGGAAAAACAGTAGCCAAAGTAACAGAGCAATATCAAACCGAATTGAGGATGATAAAACCATAGCAAACGATTTACTTGAGATTGAATCGCTTGACGTAAAAGCGGCTACACAGCGAATATTCTCACAAACCGGGATGCATTATACTGTTGGCGCTTCTAAGAAAAGTCCCGATGTATTTTCTTATCGAACTTTCTGGAAAGTTGCTGCTGCCTGCTTGATTCTTGGGTTCTCATCGGCGGTTTGGCTTTACCTTGAAAAGAGTAAATCCTTATCAAACCCATTGGATAAATCCTTGAATGCTAAAATTGTTCCTGGTGTTAATAAAGCCATCCTTACACTTTCAGACGGCTCCCAAGTTTTGCTGGACAGCTCAACAAGTGGCTTGATTGGCACAGAGGGAAATACACAGGTTTTCATGTTAAATGGGAAAAACCTATCCTACACAGCAACTTTAAATGGAGCAGCAGCAAAGCCTGTTTATAACACCTTAACAACCCCCCGGGGAGGACAATATCAGCTTACTTTACCTGATGGAACCGCTGTTTGGCTTAATTCTGCTTCCTCGATTACTTTCCCAACATCTTTTGATGGAGCTGACAGGGTTGTTAAAATTACTGGGGAAGCATATTTTGAAGTCAAATCCATAAAGGATCAGACAATTATTGGAAAAAAACCCTTTATTGTTGAAGTCGGCACCGAGCGAATTACAGTTTTGGGTACACACTTTAACATCAATGCGTATGGAGATGATTACCCGGTTAAAACTACACTGGTCGAAGGGTCTGTAAAAGTGAGTAATGACAAAGGTTTTGTTGTGATACAACCTGGGGAGCAAACTATTTTTCAGCATTCAACTACAGCTTATAAGGTCATTAAGCCAAATCTCGAAGAAGTACTTGCATGGAAAAACGGCAAGTTTATATTTAGTGATGCAAGTGCAAGGTCAATTATGCTTCAGCTCTCTCGTTGGTACGATATTGATATTGTTTTTGAATCAAATTTAACAGGAATTAATTTTTCAGGAGGGTTATCACGTAAAGATCAAATAGAAAAACTGATTGAATTGTTGGCGTTGGATGGGAGAATAAAATTATCGCTGAAAGGGCGCAAATTGTATGTATCGCGCAATGAATAAAAATCAGGTTATTCTATTAAAATTTTAAATAATAAAACAGCAATTCACATGTTCATTAAATTAAAACCAATCCCAGTAAACTTCTCAATCTGATTTCGAAAACGCCAAATTATCTAAAGGTTTTTAACCATTACAACCAAACAATAATTTTTCTTAACCAACTCACTGCAAACGTATGTACAATTATCTTTATGGTAGTATTTCTTGCATAAGAAATTATATGTCAACAAAACTGTTGATTTATATGAAGTTGACCACTACGCTTTTATTGATTGCATGTCTTCATGTCCACGCCAGCGGTTATTCGCAGCAAGTATCCATTTCTGGGAAAAATCTAAAAATGGAACAAGTTTTTAATTTGATCAAGGATCAGATTGGTTATGATGTCTTGTATAATCCAGATCTTCTGAAGAAAATAAATCCTGTTTCTCTTTCTGTGAAAAACATGGATATACATGGTGTATTGGAAATTTGTTTTCGAAACCAACCTGTTGATATTGTTGTCAAGCACAATACCATTGTAGTTACTTCAAAGTCTCCGGGAACTGTGGATGACCAAACAGGGAATATGATGATTTCCGCAAAGTACTCTCCCGTCAGTGGTAAAGTAACTTCAGAAACCGGTGAGCCATTGGCCAATGCCAGTGTCACGGTAAAAGGAACAAACAAAGGGGCCACTACAAATGCCAACGGTATATTCATTATTGATGCTAAGCCTGATGATGTGCTTGTGGTTTCTATGGTAGGATATATGCCTTACGAAATCACCGTAGGCAATCTGGTTAGTTTTAATATCACCATGAAGCAGACAGAATCAAAATCTGAGGAAGTGGTTGTGGTGGGTTATGGTAGGCAAAAAAAGCAAAGCGTTGTCAGTTCTATAAGTACTGTTAAGGGTACTGATATTCGGTTCCCTGCCAGAAATATTTCAAACAACTTGGCTGGTCAAATTGCGGGTCTGGTCTCTATCCAGCGAAGTGGTGAACCAGGTTACGACAATGCAGATTTCTGGATCAGGGGTATCAGTACCTTTGCGGGAGGTACAAGACCTTTGGTATTGGTAGATGGCGTACCCAGAAATTTCAATGATATAGAAGCTGATGAAATTGAAACATTTTCTGTGTTGAAAGATGCGGCCGCAACTGCAGTTTTTGGTGCCGAAGGTGCCAATGGAGTAATTGTAGTCACCACTAAACGGGGTCAGGCCAAATCACCTGTGATCACTTTCAGGACAGAACACAGTCTTGCCTCCCCCAGTCGTTTACCAACATTTGTATCCTCCGATGAATATTTGGGCCTATTTAATGAGGCACTTAAAAATGACGGGCTCAGCCCAATTTTCGCCGACACATTGATTGCAAAATACAAAAATAATGTAGATGCAGATTTGTATCCAAATGTTGATTGGATCGATGTAATGTTGAAAAAGCGAACACTGAAAGAGCGCTATACAATCAATGTAAGGGGTGGCTCTGAAAAGGCAAAGTATTTTGTTTCAGGTGCTTACTTCAATGAGGAAGGATTTTTTAAAAATGATCCAAACAACCGGTATGAAAACAATATCGGACTCAAACGCTTTAATTTGAGGAGTAACATTGATATGGATATTTCCAAAACTACTCGGGTGACTGTAGATTTGTCTGGTCAATATTTGCTTACCCAATATCCTGGGACGGCGACTTCAACCATATTCCGTCAAATGGTTATAACGCCTCCCCATATTTTCCCCGCTGTATACAGTGACGGTAAAATATCTACATTTCTTCAGGAGAGGGATGCGAATATGCGGAATCCATACAATATGCTGGTAAACTCTGGATATTCAAAAGAGTGGCGAAGTGCCATACAGTCTTCTGTAAAACTAGAACAGAAACTTAATTTTATTACAGATGGACTTGTGTATCGGGCACTTGTAAGTTATGATTATGATGGTTTTTTTGGTGCAAGCAGATCGTATAATCCAAGCCGCTATTTTGCAACTGGTCGGGATGCAACAGGCAGCCTTGTTTACCAGAGAACTTTTTCAGGCTCAGAAAATCTGGGTGACCCGGCAGAAAGTTTTAATGCTGAGAAAAGAGTATACATAGAAAATTCATTAAACTATTCAAAAGTTTTGGGAAGTCATACCATAGGCGGTATGGTATTGTACATGCAGAAAGAATCACAATTGCACAATGAGGCATTGGCATTCAGAAAACAAGGTATTGTAGGAAGGGGTACTTATTCTTATGATAACCGGTATTTTGTAGAGGCAAACTTTGGTTATACGGGAAGTGAAACCTTTGCCCCTGGTTATCGTTTTGGTCTTTTTCCTTCTGTAGGTTTGGCATATGTAATTTCGAACGAAAAGTTTTATCCTGATGGCTTGAAAAATGTTATGAACTCGATGAAGCTAAGGGGGTCAGTTGGCCGCACGGGTAATGATAACACAGGTGGTTCTCGATTCTTATATCGTCCAACATTTAGTACAGGTTCGGGCAGTTTCAGCCAAGGTATTACCAGTGGCGGTTCCTCTAATGCCTATGGTGGGGGTGTAACAGAAAGTCGTTTTGAAGCACCATATTTATCCTGGGAAATAGAGGATAAATTGAACGCTGGTGTAGACCTTGGTTTTTTAAACAACAAAATACAGCTTGTTGCAGACTATTTCAATTATGAAAGAGGTGGTATCCTATTGCAACGCAGAACTATACCAGCAAGTGTTGGTTTTAGGTCTGCACCTTGGGATAATTTCGGAAGGGTTAAATCATGGGGCTTTGATGGAAGTTTAGATGCCACTCATAGGGTTTCGAGCAATTTTAAACTGAGTGCAAGAGCCACCTTTACTTTTACCAGGAATAAAATCTTGGAGTATGATGAATTGCCACAGCCATATCCATGGATGGCTGTTACTGGAACCCGAGTAAGTGAAAACACACTTTATATAGCTGAGCGTTTGTATACAGAGAATGATTTTCTGTCGACTACCAATCCCAATGGCACAAAGTCTTATACATTAAAACCCGATCTACCTGTTTCAACATTGGGAGGATTACTAGGTCCTGGAGACATTAAATATGTTGATTTAAATAGTGATGGTAAAATTGATCAATTCGATATGAAAAGAGGAGTTGGAAATCCATACACACCAGAAGTTATCTATGGTTTTGGATTGAATGCAGAATACAAAGGATTTTACGCAAGTGTGTTTTTTCAAGGTGCTGGAAAAACATCCGTAGTATTAGGGGGTAATACACCGGAAGGCTGGTATCCATTTAGCTGGGGATTTGATCAATCAAATTATAGAAGATTTGCTTTGGATCGCTGGACCAATGAGAAGTCATCGGTTACTAATCCACTCATGCCTAGGTTGCATGCCAGCAATACAAACGCCGCAAACAATAGAATTGGAAGCACATGGTGGCTTAGGGATGCATCATTCTTAAGGTTAAAAAATGCTGAAATAGGGTATAATTTCACCACTCGCTTGTTGAGTAAAGCCAAGGTTAAAACAGGAAGAATTTACTTGATGGGCTATAACCTGGCGCTGTGGGACAAAATCAAGTTCTGGGATCCTGAAACAGGAAACAATGCTGCGGGCAATGCATACCCCAACAGTCGAATATTTACCCTTGGTGCAGAAATTTCTTTTTAAAAGCACGATTTAAAAAACAATTTATGAAGCTTTTCAAATTATGTATACTTTTTGCCGCAGTTACAACCTTTTCTTCCTGCAAGAAGTATTTGAATGTATCCGATGAACTTGCTGGTGGTCTTACCAATATCGATCAAGTATTTGACAATCCTGATCTCTCAAGACGTTGGTATGCCAACGTGATGTCTGGTGTGCCAGACTATTCAATGATTATCAGGGCAGATTGGGATGCTGGTGGACAGAATGGATTGCATAATCCATGGACAAGCATGACTGATGAAGTCAACTCTACGTATGGAGATGCGAGAAATTACTTTATCTCATCGAAGAATTCCAGCAATATGGCCTTCCATCGTTGGACGATTCTTTATCAGCTGATCAGGCAGGCGAATATATTTTTGGAGAAGGCAAAGGTCATTCCTGCATCAGGAACAAATGCAGATAAGCTTGATCAGGATGAATTCAATAAGCTTCGTGCAAATGTATTGTTTATGCGTGCTTATTATCATTATCTGTTGTTTGAACAATATGGTCCTATACCCATTGTTAAACGATCATATGCATCAAATGAGGCACTCGATTTGCCCAGAAACAGTGTTGACGAAGTCGTAGATTTCGTAGTCAAGGAATTGAATGATGTCATGCCCTTGCTTCCACAGACACCCATAACCGATGACCAGTTCAAGTCAAATCCCACCAAGGGTGTAGCGCTTGCAGTTAAAGCAAAACTGCTTGTTTATGCAGCCAGTCCCTTGTACAATGGCGGTTTCCAGGAAGCCGTGGGTCTTGCAAATACTGACGGTAAAAAATTATTTCCTGCAGCGGATCCTTCCAAATGGAACAAGGCATTGGAAGCAACCACAGCTTTAATCAACTATGCGCAGGCGAATGGGCATAGTTTATTTGTAGCACAAACTGCGGGGGTGGATGATCCCGAAAAGTCGGTATACGAGTTGTTTCAGGCATACAATAACGAAATTATTTGGGCAACAGCAAACACTGGATGGGGCGGAATGACGGCAGACAGGCTTGAACGCAGAACAACACCGCGTAGCCAACCCAATGGGCTGGGAAGCACTTCTGTGGTTCAAGAATTGGTGGATGATTTTTACATGAGGGATGGCAAGCCCATCAAATCAACTGACTTTATGTCTGCCTCCAGTTTATATGCTGAAAATGGCTTTAGCAACTACAATGGTGTACAAGTATATAACATGTACATGAACCGAGAGCCAAGATTTTATAATACTGTGTTTTTTGCTGGTCGGAAGTGGCATATTTCCAACAGTCCAATTTATTTTCATGTTGGCAGCCCCAACGACAGAAGTGGTCAGTCTCCACTCAATGGGTATATCATGTACAAACGCCTTAACAGAAGGGTATTTCTCAATAGTCCTGGCGTTACGAGTATTTTTCGACCATCTATAATTTTTCGGCTTGCTGAATTTTATCTTCTGCATGCTGAAGTCCTGAATGAAGTGAGTCCTGGAAATCCAGATGTCCTAAAGTATGTCAACATGGTGAGAAAAAGGGCTGGCATACCAAATCTTGAATCCATTAATCCTGCAATCAAGAGCAATAAAGATTTGCAACGTAAGGCCATCCAAAGGGAAAGCCGTATTGAATTGGCTACAGAGGGTCAGCGTTATTTTGATGTAAGGCGTTGGATGATTTGTGAACGTCCGGATGGAAGGCAAGGTGGCGATTTTTTTGGTATGGACATGAATGGTAACGCAACAACATTTTTTCAGAGGGTTAAATTCCAAAATCGGGTATTCGAGCGCAAGCTTTATTTTTACCCTATACCATTTGTAGAGATGCAAAAAAGCAAAATGCTTGTTCAGAATCCAGGTTGGTAAAAATGCTTTATTTAGATTTAGCTTTATGGAAATGAGAAAGATTGGTCGATTGCAGTTATTTACGTCAATGCTCTTGATGATGCTTTTGGCCTGTAACAAAAAGTCTGACGCTTCTTTAGCAGGAATAAATCTTTCAATCAGCCAATCAACACTTGCATTTTCTGAAAAGGACAGTGTACAGACAGTTCAGGTACAAACAAATGCTTCTGATTTTGAAGTATCAATCCCTTCCGGATCATCTTGGTGCTCTTTTAAAAAAAATGGAACCACGGTAAGCATTTCAGTTTCAGGAATGGCTTCATCAATTTCACAAAGAAGTGCTATTGTCAGGATCATTGCAGGGAGTGGAGTAAAGCAGGTAGAAAAAACAGTTACCATTACCCAAAATCGTATTTGGAAATTGTTGTGGGAAGATAATTTCAATGCAGATGGTCCGGTAAACACTGCCAATTGGACACTACAAAGCAAAGGGTCTTCAGATTGGAAAATGTACATGACACCAACGGATGAATTGGCATTTGTTCAGGAGGGAAAATTGATCCTGAAGGCCAGAAAAACCAATAATGGGTATGAAACTTCAGGAGTCGCTTCTTTAAACAAATTCAATTTTAAGTACGGGAAAGTTGAGGTGCGGGCAAAATTGAGCGCTGGCCAAGGTACATGGCCTGCCATTTGGATGATGCCTGCACAATCCATTTATGGTGGCTGGCCGAAAAGTGGTGAAATAGACATCATGGAGCATCTCAACAATGAAAGCAAGATTTATCAAGTAATTCATAGTCACTACGTTGATAATTTGGGAATGAAAACAGACCCTCTGTATAGTTTTACTCCATCATTTGTAGTAGGTAGTTACAATACATATGGAATTGAATGGTTCCCGGAT
Source organism: Chitinophagaceae bacterium (assembly GCA_021299175.1). Classification (GTDB taxonomy): domain Bacteria; phylum Bacteroidota; class Bacteroidia; order Chitinophagales; family Chitinophagaceae; genus Pollutibacter. The sequence goes on along the minus strand of JAJTFY010000047.1, from coordinate 4,570 downwards.
AAAATAGATTTTCTCGTTAATGGTACTATCACTTTTACTTATCCTAGAAAAGCTTCAGTCCCTGCAGACCAACTGCAATGGCCTTTTGATCAACCCTTTTATTTAATTTTAAACCAGGCTTTGGGCGGTTCATGGGTTGGTAAAATTGATGATTCAGTTTTACCGGTACAATCTGAGATTGATTACGTGAAAGTATACGGGCTATCATATTATTAGTTTGAAAGACATTTAATTCAACGCAATTCCTACCACAAACCCCAACCAGGGTTTTTTGTGGTAGATCCATACTTTTCTATCTTGATTCATGAGATAATCAACTCCGATTGCAAGACCAAAACTGGCTACGTTAGATTCTATAAATGCAGCAACACCAGTTTGAATAATCATTCCACTGTATTCATCAAGCCGCCTGTTATTCGTCGTAAAGGGATTGATGATGGTAGCGCCAGGACCTGCAAAAAAACCAACATCATATCCCATGTTTCCAATTTTTGCTTGCCTCTTTTCCAAGGGATCCTGCTTGGTTATTATATGATATTTATCATATCTCCAGCCAATATACAAAGCCATATTTAGGTCCGTGCTCAACTGTGCAGGTAATCCATGGATCGATGGTCGATACTTTAACAGAATTGAAGTGATGTCAATATCAAGGCCTTGTTTCTTAAAAACCATCTCGTTAGTTAAAAGGCTATCTGTATTTTGAAGAGGGATGGTGAATAGCCTTTTTATAACTCCTTGTTGCTTTGTGTGGTCGTAAATATCTATTTTTTCATTGGTGATATCTAAGTAAACCGACTGAACTGGTTTTTTTTCAGTTTTCAATTGATAAAATCCATTGTGTAAACCATGAATAGAAGCTTTTTCAATTGTTTTGCAAGAACCAAAAAGCACTATTGCCATGATTGAAATACCAATATACGCATAGCTGAATTTCATCGGTTAGCGGATAAATATCATTTTTACATTCTCAGTATAGAATGTAAAGGTTATTTATTCCTGTTCAAACCATTATTGACTATTCGCAAGTATTTTCAATTTCAATTTTACTTTTCATGTTTGTAACCTCACATTTCAAGAAAAACTGATGTTATTCATCACTCTTAAACGGCTCCTGTTCGATGAAAGGTTGCCTATAGAGCCGCTTGCCTGTTGCCTTGTAGATGGCATTGGCTACTGCGCCTCCTGCTGGTGGTAATGCAGGTTCACCCAAACCGGTTGGATCTTTCCCATTGTCTACAAAATGCGCTTCCACTTCCGGAATGCCCTTCATGCGTATATGTCTGTATACATTGAAATTCTTTTGCTCGGGTTCGCCGGCATTGAATGAAAGTTTGCCATACATCGCAGTTCCCATGCCATCGAGGATTCCACCCATAACCTGCTGCTGTGCTCCGGAGGAGTTCACCACCACACCACAATCGGCAACAGACGTGATTTTTTTGATCAAGGGTTTACCATCTTGCATCACTACATCACAGATCTGGCCTACATAAGATGCATGAGAAAAATAGACACTGATGCCCTGATTCCATCCGGTCAATATCATACCGAACTGGGCCTGCAGGATTGGTGCGTGCTTTTTGCAACAAATCAAGCCGCATCTGCACAGGATCCTTGCCCATGGCTTCTGCTACTTCATCTAAAAATGCTTGCTCTGCATATGCCAGGAAGTTTGTAATGGGTGCCCGCCATGCTCCGGTAGTGATGGGCGAGTTATGATCCAATGATTCAATCAACAAGTTGTCTATTGAACCCGATGGGAAATTATTTTCTCTGGTAGGAGCCCCGGCATTCATGCCAACACCCCTGAGTTTATATCCAGTCAAATTGTTGTTTGCATCGAGAGCAGCTTCAAAACGGTAGCGTACAGCAGGCCTGTAACTTCCTCCACCCATATCGTCTTCCCTTGTCCAGATAACCTTCACAGGTTTTTTGATGATGGAAGAAATTTCAGCGGCTTCAACCACATAGTCAAATTTCAGCCTGCGTCCAAAGCCACCACCCAAGCGGGTGATATCAACTGTAATATTCTTTTCAGGAATTTTAAGCAGGTCTGAAACGGCCCTGCGGGCTGATCCTGGTGTTTGTGTGGGGCCAATCAGCTCGACCTTATCTGCATGCACATCTGCAAAGAAATTCATCGGCTCAATGGGGTTGTGTGGCACAAAAGGACATTCATATTCCCTTTTGATAACCTTTGATGCCGATTTGAATGCAGCATTTACATCTCCATCCTTGCGGTGCATGCGAGCATTGGCACTATCCATCAACTTGCTGAAAATATCCGCATGATCTGAACTGCTCTCCAAAGCCTTGTCCGCCGAATAGGTAATTTCCAAAGCCTTTCTGCCTTTCATGGCAGACCAGGTTGAGTTGGCAATCACTGCTACATTGTTACCAAACCTCACTACATCAACAACGCCTTGAACAGCCCTTGCAGCTTTGTCGTTTACCGTATTGATCTTTGATCCAAAAGCAGGTGGACGTTGAACAACCGCGTAAACCATTCCGTCGCGGTAAAAATCAAGTCCAAACATGGGTTTACCAACAACAATATTTTTATTTTCAACATTACGGATGGGCTTTCCAATGAGTTTGAAATCTTTGTGATTCTTCAGCGGAACATCTGTTGGAACATCCAATTTGGCAGCGATAGCAACCAAGTCTCCATAACCGGATTTTTTTCCACTGGCTTTATGAATCACATAACCGTTTTCAGCGGTGCATGCTGATGCCGGTACATTCCAGGTAGTAGCTGCAGCGGCAATGAGCATCTGCCTTGCAGTGGCCCCGGCTGTGCGCAAACGCTTCCAGGAATGAGGAACTGCACCACTTCCACCGGTTAATTGCCTGTCGAATTTACTGGTATCCAACGGAGCCTGAACAACTGTAACCCTGCTCCAGTCTGCATCCAACTCTTCAGCAACAATCATCGCGAATGATGTTTTGATGTTTTGTCCGAGTTCAGGATTGGGTGAAGCAATGGTGATGCTGCCATCGGCGGCAATGGACAAATAACTGTTGAAATCATGATGCACACCATCGATAACATGCCCCTTACCTGTTTGTGCAGAAAGGTCTTCAAAAAGGGTGAACCCCAAGAGCATCCCTCCTGCGGAGAGCGAAACCTTACGGAGGAAATCCCTTCTTTCCTGATGCAATGTATGTTCCATAATTATTTAGTTTTTTGGCTGGCAACAAGGACGGCTTCGCGAATGCGATGATAGGCAGCACAACGGCAGAGGTTCCCATTCATGGCCGTCTCTACTTGCTCCAGGGTTGGTTTAGGATTTTTTTTGAGGAATGCCGCAGCAGTCATTATCTGGCCTGTCTGGCAGTATCCGCATTGTGGTACATCCACTTCGTCCCAGGCCAACTGCAAGGGATGATCACCTTTTGCGGAGAGGCCTTCGATTGTGGTGATTTTTCCGGTGCCAATGGAGGAAACGGTCATCAGACAAGCCCTCGTGGCATTTCCATTCAAGTGAATGGTGCAAGCCCCGCAAGAACCGACTCCGCAACCAAATTTTGTGCCCAATAACCTGAGATTGTCGCGCAAGACCCAAAGCAGTGGCGTATCGGAAGCCACATCCACTTTTTGGACTTTACCATTGATGTTGAGTGAATAAACCGGCATGTAATTCTTTTATGACTTAAATTTTTTTCAATTATTCCATGAAAGAACTCAAGGAAATAGTAAAGGCTTATGATGCTGCTATTCAGTCGGGCAAAGGCGTTGCATTGGCGTCTGTGGTACACCTGGAAGGTTCATCCTACAGAAGGCCGGGCGCACGCATGTTGGTAAGCGATGAGGGAGAACTTACCGGGGCCATCAGTGGCGGTTGTTTGGAAGGGGATGCACTTAGAAAGGCGATGTTTGCACTTTCTCAGCAGAGATCCAGGTTGGTCAGCTATGATACCAGTGACGAAGATGACATGACCATCGGCATTCAATTGGGTTGCGCCGGTGTGATACAGGTTTTGTTTGAACCCATTGATCCCAACAAGCAAGACAATCCCATTCAGCTGATCAGAAAGGCATTGGACATTCGACAGGAAGCAGTGATGGTTAGCTTGTTCAACCTTTCGAATAAAAATGCAGATCAACCCGGAACCTGTCTGCTGATGGAATCCAATGGGAATATTACAGGCATGATTCCCATTCAGGGGATCGAAAAACTTGTGATGGGAGATGTGCTGCAAGCAATGGGGAACAAAAAATCTGTTTTCAGGGAATATCAAGCAGATGAAATGTCAATCACCGCATTCATTGAGTTCTTGCAACCACCCATTTCATTGGTGGTAGTCGGTGCAGGAAATGATGCAGTGCCCATGATGCAGATCGCTGACACATTGGGCTGGGATGTTCGGATTGTCGATGGCAGAAATACCCATGCCCGTCCAGAACGTTTTGTTGCAGCCTGTCAAATATTGGTTGCCAAACCAGAAGCCGTGTTGGATCAGCTGTAAATGGACGGCAGAACGGTTTTTGTCATGATGACACACAATTACAACTACGATCTGTCGATGCTAAAGGCATTGTTGCCAACCCAGACCCCATACATTG
>JAJTFY010000001.1 GCA_021299175.1 Chitinophagaceae bacterium | reverse complement strand
AACAAAACTGATCAAAACAACATATGCAAGATGAGAGATGAGCAGGAAGATGAATATCTTTTTGAGGATGCGCAGCACGGTATATTATTTGGTGACAGGAATGTATTGAAGATAATATTTGTTGCCCAGTCTGACGGTTCTCTTGTGGACCTTGTTCAGCACCAACCCTGTCAGTGCAACCCCGCCAGAGATCAACATCGTGGAGGGAATGATGGGTTGTTTTAGGTAAAGGGCATTCACGCTGTGTAGGATAGCATAGGCAGATCCTCCCATCATGAAAATCAATCCATTCTTGATGAAACTGAATTTTTCGCGGGGTTTAAAAATCTCCCGAATTTCTTTGATATGGTACCTAGAAAGACCCACTGAAACCGTGTCCCAAAAAGAAGTGCCCCACATAGTATACGCAGCACGCTCATCATAAATGTTGATGAACAAACTATCTTTTTTAATCATGCGAATCTGCCCCTTTACTTCTGTACCTGCAATGGTTGCAAAATGTATTTGCGTTCCTGACAGGTAGGTTTTGAGTGTTCTTTCTGGACCCTTTTTCAATACCACCATGTCTGATCCCTGTGCAAATAAGCCACTAGACTGAATAAATGCGATGCAGAAAAAAAGGAATAAGCCTCGTTTGATTGTTGTCATGTCATTTGTTTAAAAACCGGATTCCATAAACGATGCCCAGTCCAAAAATGATGAGGATGGTTCCTGATATCTTGTTGATGATATTGATGTTGTGGGGAGTAAGACTGTGCCTAACCTTCGCGGCAAGCATCACCTTTAGCACATCTGCAACAATATTCACCAGCAAACAAACCCCAAAAAGAATGATTCTTTCAATCGGCGAGTGCGTAACTGCAAATGCAGTTGCATTGATCAGCCAAAAAAGCATCACGCTGGGATTGAGGGTATTGATAAAAAAGCCGCCCATGAGTGCTTTGGTAATGGCTTTTTTCCCAAAATCAACCTGGATCAGATTTTTGTCCTCCCCAAAATATACTTTCTTGAAAAAAACATAGTAAATGCCCAGCGATACCACAAATACAGCACCAACATATCCAATGGTATTTTTGAAAGCCAGGGCCTCCATCACAAGAGAAGAAAACATGTTGCTGATCACCACCAGCAGGAGATCACTCAACCATACTCCTGCCACAAAGCTGAATCCGCCTTTGTGTCCGTTGTTGATGCTTTGTTTCAGGATGGTAAAAATCACTGGCCCCACTGAAACGGCCAGAATAAGCCCCAGTCCAATTCCTTTGATGATAGCTTCAAGCATGGTCGGAATACAAGGTGATTTTATGGATTCAAAAGGTTGAAATTACTGAACATTGCTTTGAGGGTTTATCTTTTGGCAAGGAATTCAAGCCATTCCTCCAATGCTTTCCCCTTCAAGACCCTTGGAAATTTGTGCTGACCACCCATCTTTCCTTTGCTTTCCATGAACGCAATGAAAACATTTTCGGGCAAGATTTCCACCACAACATCCTTGAGGGCACTTTTTCTTTCTACTGCATAATCGTCATTCAACTCTTTCAAGGTTTCATCAATGATGTTTCTCAGATCAGTCAAATCAAGGGTATCATCTGTTCCAATATACCAATGGTGTCCAAAGAAGCCATCCATGGGTATCCCGATAACGGTAAATTCTGTGATGGAGGCATTTAATTTTTCACTGGCCACCTGAACGGCCCGGTTCATGTTGTCTACACTAAGGTGCTCACCCACCAGGCTGAGAAAATGTTTTGTTCTTCCGGTGATGATGATTTCAGATCTTTCTTTATTCACAAACTTGATCGTATCTCCAATAAGGTATCTCCATGCACCTGCAGCAGTGCTGATCAGGATGGCATAGTCGATATGTTCCTGAACATCTTCGATGAGGATGGTTTTGGAAGCATCAGTGATATTGCCCTCTGTGTCAAAATGTTCATCATCAAAAGGGATGAATTCAAAAAAGATATGTTCATTCAATACCAGTTTCATCCCATCAGGATCTTGCCGATCTTGGTATGCGATGAATCCTTCTGAAGCCAGATAGGTTTCTATATACGAGATGGGTTTCCCCAGCAAGCGTTCAAACCCTTTTTTATAGGGCTCGAAAGCCACGCCGCCATGACAAAACAAGGTAAGGTTTGGCCAAATTTCATGGATGTCTTTCAATTTGTACCGCTCAATGATCATTTCCATGCACATTTGGATCCAAGCAGGTACCCCAACAACAAATCCTATATCCCAATTGGGGGCTTCTTCCACAATAGCCTGCAGTTTGCTGTTCCAGTCTCTGGTTTTGGCAATTTTTTTTCCTGGCCTGTAAAAGGGAGAAAACCAGAAAGGTGCTTTTTTTGCGGTGATGCCACTGAGGTCTCCTGCAAAATAGCCAGGTCCTTTCTGCAGGTCTGTGCTACCACCCAGCATCAGGTATCCCTTTCCTACAGATTTCCATGAGATGTTATCGTAATTTCTCAAAGACAGGAGCTGCTTGATCATGGAGATCCGGTTGCCCTTCATCAGCTCTTTTGTGATGGGAATGTATTTGCTGGCTGCCTCTGAAGTACCTGAACTCAGTGCAAAATATTTTATTTTTCCAGGCCAACATACATCTGGAACTCCCTTCAAGGTTTGGTTCCACCATTCATTGTAGAGTGTGCTGTAATCAAAAGCAGGAACCAGCTTTCGAAAATCATCCTGGGGCGTTTTGCTCTTGAGGATTTCACCAAAACCATAATGTTCGCCGAATTGTGTTTGCCTGGCTTTTTTCAAAAGGGATTTCAGCACCCGGTTTTGTTGTCTTCCGGGCGAATTGGTAGGAAGCCTTAGGGCATTGGCAATCGATTTAGGCAGTCTTAGGTCTATTAATGCCATTGGGTGCAAGTTAAGCATTTGTTTTTTTTGGCTATTCTTTTGTATTTTTAGTTACTAAACACAGTTTATGAACAGACGTGATGCACTAGAAAGGGTAGCCCTCATCTTGGGTGGGACAGTCATTGGAGGAGCTGCATTTTTGCAGGGTTGCAAAAACCCATCAGAAAAAGCAGCAGCTTTCTCATTGTCTCAAGACCAGATTGCCTTTCTGGATGAAGTTGTAGAAACCATCATTCCCACAACCAATACCCCTGGAGCAAAAGCGGCATTGGTAGGGGCTTTCATGAACACCATGGTTACGGATTGTTACAAGGAAAAAGACCAGAAAATTTTTGCAGGCGGCATCACTGAAATTGACAATGTTGCAAACCAAATGTTTGGTAAAGGCTTCATGAGCATAACCCCCGCACAACGAACATCCTTGCTTGGCCAGGTCAACAAGGAGCTGAAAGCATACAACGACAGCAAAAAAGAAGATGATCCCAATCATTATTTTGGCATGATGAAACAGCTTACCCTCCTTGGGTATTTCAGTTCCGAAATTGGCGCCACGCAGGCACTGCGGTATGTTGCCATTCCCGGTAAGTATGAAGGCTGTGTCCCTTACAAGAAAGGTGACAAGGCTTGGGCATAATACAGTTCACAGATGAAGTTTTTCCTGGTCCTTTTTTTTATTCCAATGTTTGCTTTCTCTCAATCAAAAAATGAGAAAGCTATTTTATCCATTCTCAGCAATCAAACCGCCGCATGGAACCAGGGCGATTTTGATCAGTTCATGGTCGGTTATCTGCATACTGATTCACTCATGTTCATTGGGAAATCAGGCATCACGTATGGATATGCTGCTACGCTGAACAATTACAAGAAAAGTTATGCCGGAGCAGATAAAATGGGGAAACTCAGTTTTGATATCCTTCACCTCAAGAAGTTGGGCCGAAAACACTACCTGGTAGTGGGCAAATGGTCGCTCAAGCGGACAGCCGGTGATGTGGGTGGATATTATACCCTTACCTTTGAAAAGCAAAAAAAGGGTTGGGTCATCATTGCAGACCATAGCAGCTAAAAGCAACCTTTCTTTCTTTTTCACGTCTACTTGAAAATCATTTTTATGTTTCTTATCATTCTTGGTATTCTACTGTTCATTATTGGCACATCTGCCAAGCGTTCTGAAACCAAAATCACCCCATTCGCAAGCCGGATCAAAGGATTGGGTATTGTTGTGGCCTTGCTTGGTGCGCTCAGTGCCAGTGTACGTCAGGTGGATGCAGGATTTGTTGGTGTTAAAACGCTTTTTGGAAAGGTGCAAAAGGAAACCATGGGAAGTGGTTTGAGTGTCATCAATCCTATGATGGATGTCACCAACATTGACACACGCACGCAGAACTATACCATGAGTGGCATTCATGATGAAGGTTCTAAGGCCGGTGATGATGCCATCAAGGTATTGACGGCGGATGGATTGGAAGTTACCATCGACCTTTCTGTACTCTACCGTGTCAACCCAACGGAAGCTCCCAAATTGTTGAGTGAAATTGGTGTCAATTTTGAAGATAAAATCGTTCGTCCCATCACCCGTACGAGGATCAGGGACAATTCAGTGTATTATGATGCAGTCGCACTTTATTCAACCAAAAGAGATGAATTCCAATCAAGGATTTTCAAGACCATTGAGATTGATTTCAAGCAACGTGGACTGATCCTTGAGAACTTATTGGTCAGAAACATTACCCTCCCCGCATCTGTAAAATCAACCATTGAGCAAAAGATCAATGCTGAACAGGAGGCCCAGAAAATGCAGTTTGTACTTCAAAAGGAAAAGCAGGAAGCGGAACGCAAAAGGGTTGAGGCACAGGGTATTTCTGATTATCAGCGCATCATCAATGAGAGCCTGAGCGACAGACAGCTACAATATGAGCAGATTCAGGCGATGAAAGAGCTTGCCAAGTCTCCCAATGCAAAGGTCATTGTGATGCCTTCCAAGGGTGGGGCTCCTTTGATCCTTGATGCAAAATAGATGATTAAAAATGTATTGCGGGAATTGGAAGGATCATCCTGAACCAATTCCCGCAATTGTTGTTTTAAGACCATGGATCCTGTAGTAAGTGCTTTCATGCAACGTATTGTTTGGTCTTTGACCTCTGCCCTTGTTTGGCTGATGATCAATGCCGTTGCAGGATTGAAATTTGAATTGGCTTTTTTTGATGGCAATCACAAAGCAGGAACCATTCTGTTTTATTGCTGGTTGGTTGTAAGTATTTTCATTCTCTTCCGTTTGTTCAAACGTTGGTGGAAGGAACACCTTTAGCCTTATTTGATAACTCTTCTGATGATTTCAGGGTCTTCATCCTTGTTGACCTTCAGCCAGTAGTTGCCTGGAGCAAGGTTGGAAGAGGGTATGATAAAAAGGTCTGTGCCGCTGAAATTGCCAAACCTTTGTCTCCAAACCAATTGTCCTGTGGTATTGTACAGCGACAAGTGCAGTACGCCCTCTGTCATGTTTTTCAGCAAAACACTGAACTCATCCTGTACAGGATTGGGGAACACCACAACATTCCCTGAGCCAGGGAAAATTTCACCTTTGGTAACAGTATTGTTGGCAGAAACAAGTTTGAATTTGGGATCGATGAATACAGAGTCCGGGACAAAGCCAATCTTGAAAAAATCAACCTGCCCATTCTTGGTATGGTTCAGCACAACAGTAGTATCATTGAAAGCCGATTTGAACCTGATAGGAACAGGCATTTCAAAGAATTTTACCGAGGTATCGGATGTGGTTTGGCTCAAGTTGGTTTGAATCCATGCTCCTCCACCAGATGCCCACTGGAGTTTGTAGCTGGGGAAACCCTGGCCATAGACCCAATCATTGAAGAATTCCGTGAGATCTGTTGCCCCAGCCTTCTCAAAATGTTTTTTAAGGTCAGTGGTTTTGGCATACCCATAGGCCAATGCAGGATCATTCAGGTAATTTTTGGTTGCACTAAAAAAAGCAGCATCACCCAGTTTCCAGCGCAGCATTTGCAAGACCCATCCTCCTTTGTTGTAGGTAAGCCTTGAATCAAAAATCCTGGATACGCTGGTCGTATCATCAACATACACCGATCCGTTGGGCCTTGAAGTGATGAAGTTGATCTGGCTCCTGTAGGTATTGAGCAGGGTTGCTTCAGGATAATTTTTTTCAATGTTGAGGTTGGTGCAAAAGATGGCGTAGCCTTCATTGAGCCAAATGTCTTTCCATGATCCGCAAGTGATTTTATCGCCAAACCATTGGTGAGCAGCTTCATGCACAATCAGCGTTTCGGACATGTTCTGCATGAATGAATTGGTCTGGTGCTCCATGCCTCCACTAAAACCAAACTGGGTATGTCCATACCTTTCTTTGATAAAAGGATAGGGGGTAAAACTATTGTGCAACAACTGCAGTGTTCTCTTGGTAATGGCTGCAGCATTTAGAAACTCGCTTGCTTTTTCTGGGTATGCATGTTCCATGATGGGCATGATTGTATTGCCCAATGTTACCTGATCTTTAATGACCTGATAGTTGGTGGCAGCAAATGCAACAAGATAAGTGGCAATGGGATACCTGTGTTTCCATCGGGTTGTCCTGAATCCGCCCACAACCACATCCGATTGTAGCATGCCATTCGTAGAAGAAGTATATTTATCGGGTGTTGTGATGGCAATATCTATTGAATCCGCCTTATCATTCAGTCCGTTCTTGCAGGGCCACCAATCCCTGCCGCCATAGGGCTCACTGAGTGTCCACAGTACCGGAACACCTGCATGTGCACTGGTGGTAAAAGAGCTGAAGGGTGATGTAACTGGGGGTATACCACGGTAAAAAATTTCAACCGCATCCTTGTTTCCTTTGTCCAGAAAAACACCGAGGTTGACAATGACAGTATTATCAAATGGTCTGTAGTGGCCGATTTTGCCGGCCCTGAACCGAATGCTGTCCACCTTTAGTTCATCTGCCAGATCAAATGTGATGATGTTGGTACGTTCTGTGATCGTGAATCCTGTTTTGACACTGCCCTGGATATACCGTACCCCAGGGTCTACATTCCATTGGCAGTCCAGGTAGTTGATGTCAAAATTGGTGGAGGCTTTTGAAAAACTTCCTGTAGCCATCAATGTCTCTTGTCTCAGTCCAGCTGCCTTTGCTTCCATCGCCGCTATTTCCTGATTTTCCATGAATATATTTTTTACCTGGCTGAAGCCAGTAATGGAGCCAAAGAGGAAAAATATTTTCAAAATGAGTTTGGATGGCATGATACGGATGTTGAAATAAGGCCAGGCCCTATTTATTATTGAACTGTATTGCAAATCTACATAACGAACAAGACTTTCATTTATTTTTACAGTCATGCCCAGGCATAACAAAAACGATATTTTTAACTTTTTGTCCAAATGCACCTTTAGAAAGTGCTGGAACGCCTTAAAAGTCTTGGGTTCCTACCAGTTGAGCAAAGCCATCGGCCGTCCTATCATGATGGGTTTGCCGCTTTCCATCTCCGTTGAGCCTACCACTGCCTGCAACCTTGGTTGCCCGGAGTGCCCCAGCGGTCTCAAATCATTTACTAGGCCAACCGGTACCATCAAGATGGATTTCTTCAGGCAGACCATCGATGCCATGCACAAGGAACTTTTTTACCTGAGTTTTTATTTTCAGGGAGAACCTTTTCTCCACAAGGGTTTCCTGGACATGGTGCGCTACGCTTCTTCCAAAAATATTTACACAGCAACTTCCACCAATGCACATTTTCTCAATGACGAAAATGCCAGGAAGACCATTGAAAGTGGCCTGGACAGGTTGATCATTTCCTTGGACGGAACAACCCAGGAGACCTATGAGCAATATCGAATAAACGGCCAGATGGAAAAGGTGCTCGAGGGAGCCAGAAATATCATCAGATGGAGGAAAGCACTGAACAGCAAAACACCCATGGTGGTTTTTCAGTTTTTGGTGGTCAGGCCAAACGAACACCAGGTAGAAGAAGTAAGGCAATTGACCAGGGAAATGGGTCTGGATGATGTTTGGTTCAAGACTGCACAGATTTATGATTATCAAAATGATCCCAACCAGCTGATTCCATCAACAGATCAGTTCAGCCGTTACAGAAAGGATGCAAATGGCCAGACCGTTCCGAAAAACAAAATGCCCAACCATTGTTGGAAGATGTGGCACAGCAACGTGATCACCTGGGATGGGAAAGTGGTGCCTTGTTGCTTTGATAAAGATGCCCGGCACATCATTGGCGACATGGGTGAAAATGGAATGAAAGAAATATGGGAAAGTAAAAACTACAATGAGTTCAGGGCAAAATTGATGCAAAGCAGAAAAAACATTGATATTTGTTCCAATTGCAGCGAGGGACTGAAAGTCTGGAGCTGAACCCACAAATAAAATTCATGACCCAGTTCAACAACAGGATCAGACAGGTTGTATTGCTTTTGGTGATTGCCTTTCTGGCTTTCTTGATTATTCGAGAGCTGTATGTATTTCTTCCCGGATTGATGGGGGCCCTTACTTTCTATATCCTGGGCAGGGAGCGTTACTTCAGGCTGACTGAGCAAAGGGGATGGAAGCCCGGCCTTACAGCGCTACTGATCATCGTTGTTTTTCTTATCCTGATTGCTGCACCCCTTTATTATGCCGTCTTGTTGGTCACACCTAAAATAAGTTCCCTCTTCCTCCATACCGATGAGTTGCTGGTAGGCGTTCAGGCACTCTCAGACAAGATCAAGTCCATCACCGGCGAAGAAATCTTGTCTCCCAAAAATCTTGCTGCCTTTCAATCCAACCTGGCCAATTATATACCGACCTTCCTGAACAGTTCTGCCATGATTCTCAGCAACATGCTGGTCATGTTGTTTGTCATGTATTTCATGTTTACAGGAGGCAGGGCCATGGAGGATTCAATCAGAAAATTCATCCCCCTTCATTTGGAAAGTGTGATTGCACTGGCCCATGAAACCAAGCACATGGTCAAGGCAAATGCCATTGGCATCCCCTTGATTTCTTTGATCCAGGGGATTTTTGCCTGGGCGGGCTACCTCATGTTTGGCATGGAAGATCCCTTGATATGGGGTTTTCTCACAGGGGTCTTTGCTTTTTTCCCGATTGTTGGCACCATGATGATCTGGGTTCCATTGGTTGTATACCTTTATGCCAAAGGATTGGGTGGCCAGGCCACAGGCCTGCTGGTTTACAGCCTGGTCATCACTGGAAATGTGGATTACCTGGCCCGGGTGACCTTGATGAAAAAAATTGGAAATGTACACCCCTTGATCACCGTTTTTGGCGTCATTGTTGGGCTTCAGCTCTTTGGATTCATGGGGTTTATTTTCGGGCCGCTCATTTTCAGCTATGCCATCATCTTGGTTAAAATCTATGCCCATGAGTTTGTTGATCAAACCAAAAATCCAATTTGACCTAATTTGAAAACATGGGACTAGAAAAAGACATCAACCAACAGCACTTCACCAGCGAAAACCAGAAGCTCATCATCAACCTGCTTTTCACCAACAACTGGCTTACTGAGAAAATCAAAGATTTTCTCTCAGCAGAAGACATCACCCTGCAGCAATTCAATATCCTCAGGATTCTGCGCGGCAGCCATCCACAACCACTGTCCACATTGACCATCCGCGAGCGCATGTTGGACAAGATGAGTGATACCAGCCGAATAGTAGACAGGCTTTTGCTGAAAGGATTGGTGAGCAAAAAAACCTGTCCCTCAGACAAAAGGCTTGTGGACATCAGCATCACGGCGGAAGGAAAAAAAGTATTGGCAAAAATTGATCGGAATGAAAAAGAGATGATTGCCATCATGGCCAATCTTGATCAGCAGGAAATGAAATTATTGAATGGTCTGCTGGATAAAATGAGAGGGTCATTTCCCCTCTAGCTTATTTACATAGTCTAGTGACCCCAGCCTGAAACGCATTGGAACACCCGTTTTCTTTTCCAGTTTCCATTCCTGTTTGCAAACAAATCCTTGTTGTTGATTGGCATGGTTGGGTTTGACAGGGGCATTGTTTTTTTTGATAGGCATGGTCAACTGTCCGGACAAAAAATAAAACGGCTTTTTTGACAGGCTGCTGTCCTGTGCAAAACAGGTTTGCCCTGTTAAAATAAATATCAAGATGACCAGTGTTCTCAATGGTGCGATTTGTTTGTAAATTTACAGCTCAATTCCCATTCAACCAGGGAAGTTTTAGCAATGGCATTGTACCAGGGACTCCAACAAAAACTGCAACAAAAATTATCTCCACAGCAAATCCAGCTGATGAAGCTGTTGCAGGTGCCTACAGCCTTGTTGGAAGAGCGGCTCAAGGAAGAAATTGAAGAAAATCCCGCGTTGGAAATTGGGGAAGAAAAGGCAGCAGAGTCTGAGAATGAGGCTTCAGATGAGCTGGACCTTGATTTGCCCGATGGAGAAGATGAACCCATGGATGAAATGGATGATCCCATCCAGTATGAAGACTATGGGGATGATGATGACATTGCGGAATACAAGCTCAAGGATGATCATGTGCCCGAGTTGGAGGGCAGTGGATCCATCCCTCATCCCGTTTCTTCCGGTTTACACGAAATGCTTGCGGAACAGCTGGGACTGCTGAATCTTGATGCATTAGAAGAAAAAATTGCCGAGCAATTGATTGGCAGTATTGATGATGACGGATACCTGCGCAGGGACACGAATGCTGTTGTGGATGATCTTGCCTTCAAGCAAAACATCATTGTCACAGCAGATCAGGTAGAACATGTTTTAGGCCTGATTCAACAGTTTGATCCCTCTGGCATTGCGGCCCGTGATGTGAGGGAATGCCTGATCATTCAGTTGCGCAGAAAAATTAAGGCCCGACAATCGCTGGGGCTTAAAACCGCACTTCGCATCCTTGATTTTCATTTTGATGAATTCACCAAACGGCATTTTGATAAAATCATCCGATCGCTTGAGCTGGATGAAGACCTGCTCAAGGAAGCCATGCAGGAAATCAGGAAGTTGAATCCCCGGCCAGGCGCTCAGGCAGGTTCCATCAACAAAGCAGAGCAATACATCATTCCTGATTTTTTTGTCTACAACAACAATGGAGAACCCGAGCTGACCCTCAACCAGCGGAACGCTCCTGACCTGAGGGTCAGCGATGAATACCGGGACATGCTCAAAGACTACGAGAAAGGGAGCAAGAAAGACAAGCGCCAGAAAGAAGCGGTAGTGTTTATCCGGCAGAAAATTGATGCAGCCAAGTGGTTCATTGATGCCATCAAGCAAAGGCAACAGACACTTTTGCTGACGATGCAGGCCATCATTGAGCATCAGCGGAGTTTTTTCCTGAGTGGAGATGAAAATTCCCTACGCCCCATGATCCTCAAAGACATTGCAGAAAAAACCAAGCTGGATATTTCAACCATCAGCAGGGTAGCCAACAGCAAATTCGTGCAAACTGAATTCGGAAGTTTCAGGCTGAAATATTTTTTCAGCGAATCGCTCAGTACCGAAAGTGGTGAGGAGGTCTCTACCAAAGAAGTGAAAAACATCCTGCATGAATTGATCATGATGGAAGACAAGAGAAATCCATTGGGGGATGACAGCCTTACGGAGATGTTGCAGGCAAAAGGCTATAATATTGCACGGAGAACCGTTGCCAAATACAGGGAACTCTTGAATATTCCTGTCGCACGCTTGCGAAAAGAACTTTAAACAACCCATATGCAAAACGAATCGGACAAGGTCGTGTTTCCTAGGTGGATTGAGGTTTCAGCCAAAATCATCTCCATCGTTTTTCATCCGCTTTTTGTAGGGGTCATGATGGCTGCTTACCTGATCTTCATCCATCCGTCCTATTTTGTAGGCTTTTCAGAAAAGGCCAAAATGCTCAAGCTGCTGGCGGTCATCAACAATAATGTATTTTTCCCTTTGTTGGTGGTGGCCTTGCTCAAGGGGCTTGGATTCAGCAAGTCTGTTTTTCTGACAACACAGAAAGAACGTATCGTACCTTATATCGCGAGCATCACTTTTTTCTTCTGGACTTATTATGTGTTCAAACACCAGCCTGAAACGCCACGCATCATTGTGAACATGTGCAGGGGTATGTTTTTTGCCTCTTCTGCAGCCTTGTTGTTGAACAATTATTACAAGATCAGCATGCATGGAATTGGTGTAGGAGGAATGATGGGGCTGATGGTGTTGACCGTTTTTGATGGCACCTTGTATTCCGGTTTGCCGCTCATGGTTTCGGCGCTTATATCCGGGCTGGTCCTTTCTGCGAGAAAAATAGTGTCAGATCATCAATGGTTTGATCTCATCACGGGATTCCTGCTGGGATTGATCTGTCAGTTGGTCGCATTATGGTTTTAAAAAAAGAGACCCAGCCTGGAAAGGCCGGGTCGGATTAACCATTCTAAGATCCCATTTTAACCATTGAGCATTCTTGAATTGCTCAAATATTTCTGGTCGGGGTAGTAGATGAACATACAGTTCCCCTCCTTGATTGTTTCGATTATTTTTTGGTTGATAGCCCTTGGCAAAGCCGGGCATCCATAACTTCTTCCCAAATATCCTTTGTGAAGGATCGCCTGCTCGCTGGCATAGTCAGCACCATGCATGACGATGGCCCTGTCTTTTGCCTTGTCATTGAATCCTTTTTCAACACCATTGAGCATCATTGAAAAACCATTTGACCCTTGGTAAGTGCCTCCGGTGATGTAGAAACCCAGGCTGCTTTTGTGGGAATTCATGTCGTTGGAGAAAGACCTTGCAAATTCTTCGCCGGTATTTCTGCCATGGGCAACAATGCTCTTGAAAAGCAGCGCCTGTTTTTTCAGGTCAACAACAAACATCCTTTTTTCCCTGGAAGATTTTGAAAAGTCGATGATGGTGAGGATGCTGTCTGCGCTCAGACGGCCTTGCGCATTGAGTTTCTCAAAGCCCAAGAAGGCCAAAGAAAAGATCTCCTCAGACAGGGTAGCCCCTGCCTGATGGATCTGTGTATACATTGAATGGATAAAAAGCGTGTTTGAAGTAACAACTGTTCTTTCAGCGTTGAACCTTTTGGCCAGAACCGGTTTGTTGCTGGTAAAGGAAACCAGCAGGGTAAGACTTGCAAACAGGAAAAAGCCTGCAGCTGAAATTTTCATTGGATAGGATTTTTGGATTTTCATGGCTATAACGCGTTTTGGGTGTGGATATTGTTGTACAAATTTCCAACCTTTTTCTGCGTTTTATGTTAAACAAAATGTGAAACATTACAGTATCGATGAAATTCAGGGCTGGGATAGGTTCTATCGGGCCAATTTTGTGAATTCCTTAAGTGGTTTCAAGCCCGTCAGTCTTGTTGCTACCATCAACAAGGAAGGTATTCCCAACCTTGGTGTTTTTTGCAACATCGTTCATATCGGGGCTGATCCTGCCTATATTGGCTTCATCAATCGCCCTATCGATGCAGCGCCGCATACCCTGTCCAATATTCGTGGCAATGGATTGTATACCATCAACCATATTCATCCTGACTTCATTTCAAATGCCCACCAGGCCAGTGCAAAATATCCTGAAGGGGTGAATGAGTTCAGTGAAGTGGGTTTGACAGAAGAATACAAGGTTGATTCTATTGTTCCTTTTGTTTTGGAAAGCCAGGTGCAATATGCCATGGAGCTTTCAGAAATCATTCCCCTCAGGATGAACAATACTTTCCTGGTGGTGGGCAAACTCACGCATGCATTCATTGAGCCAGCAATCATCAGCAAAGATGGATTCATCAACCTGCAGGATGCCTCCTCCATGGTCAGCCTCGGGATGGATGCTTACTATACCACGCAGCCGCTGGCAAGGTTTCAATACGCGAAACCAGACAGGGTAGCCGGGCAGATTGATTTCTAACCTTTATTTCGCGTTTTTGACGAAGCGATCCAGCCACTGACTTTGTTCCCACAACAGGTGCAGCAGGTTCTCCTTCCCCCTGTATCCATGCGCTTCATAAGGCAGGTAGACCAGGCGAACGGTTCCGCCATGTCCTTTGATGGCATTGTACAGGCGTTCGCTGTTGATGGGGAAGGTGCCTGGATTGTCATCTGCTTCACCATGGACCAACAGAATTGGAGTCTTGATTTTGTTGGCATAGCTGAAGGGACTCATTTTATAATAGAGATCGGGTGATTCCCAGTAGGTTCTCTCTTCTGCCTGGAAGCCAAATGGGGTAAGGGTCCTGTTGTAGGCCCCGCTTCTGGCCAGTCCCGCCTTGAAGAGATTGGTATGAGACAACAGGTGCGCAGTCATGAAGGCACCATAGCTGTGTCCTCCCACGGCAACCCTTTTGGGATCGCCAACACCCAAAGAAGTCAAAGCGCCAATGGCTGCTTCAGCATTCAGTTTCAACTGCTCAATGAATGTATCATTGGGTTTGCTTTCTTTTGATGCAGCAACAATGGGCATTTCTGCATTGTCGAGCACTGCATATCCTCGCATCACATAGAAGATGGGTGATCCCCAGCTGATGGTGGTAAACCTGTCAGCGCTTCCTCTTACCTGTGCGGCATCTGCTGCATTGTTGTACTCTCTTGGATAGGCCCAGATCAGTACTGGTAAGGGTCCGTCTTTTGTACGGTCATATCCCCTGGGTAAATAAAGGTCGCCAGTCAAGTCAACGCCATCAGCACGCTTGTATTTGAGTTTTTCTTTTGTAACACCCACCATCGAAGGATAAGGGTTGGAAAAGCCTGTGATCTGCTGATCGGGGCCGCTGCCCTTCAGGTTTTTGATATAATAATTGGGCACCTCGGTCTGGCTTTCCTTTCTGGTAATCAATTTGAGCGTATTGGCATCGAGCACGGCCGTTATTGTTTCATAAGATCCTTTTTTTGCTCTCCAGACGATTTGGCTTGTTTTGGAAGACAGGTCAAATGTAGACAGGAAAGGGAGGTCTCCATCTGGTGATGATCCGACAGGGTTGTTCATCAGGATCTTGTTGTTTTCAAGCAGGTTGATGACCGATGTTCCAAATGCAGTTCTTTTCATCACAGGCATACCCGGATTGTTGTAGGCATCTGTGGTATTTCTTTCAAAAAGGGTTTCCATGGCACCGGTTGCAGGATCCAGCTTGCTCGCCTTCTGTAACTGTTTTCCTGTCAGTCCTTCATTCACCCATGCAAAATGTTCATTGCCCCAGACAATGTTCCTGAATCGCATTTTTGTTTTCACCAGAACGGCAGGACTGGCAGTGAATGGGGCTTTCAGGGCGTAGACTGCATCATGGAATTCCATGTTTTTTTTGATCAATCCGCTGTCTTGGGGCTCGCACCAGGTAATGGTTGAAGGTTCGTCCGCACGCCATGCAAAGCCTCTGGGAGACGGCAGTACATTGTCATAACCGCTGGGGGTCGTTTCACCAGAGGGAATCTTGGCAAGTGATTTCACCATCTTGCCTCCCATGTCCATGATGGCCATGGTGGAAGCAAACGAATAGGCGGTTACAAGATAGGAGTAGGGTTTTTGAATTGTTTCTGTAAGGATATATTTATTGTCTGGGCTTACAACAAATGAGGCATAAATGGCAGGGCTGGAAAGCTTGGTTTCTGTGCCATTGGTGTTCTTGATCAACTGTGCAGTGGTCATGAAGGCAAAAGCAGTTTCATCGTATACGGATTTGATCAGGTCCTGGTAAGTCCTGCTGGGTGCGGCTTTTCCGATGTTTTCCTGGATGGATGGCCCCACTGGTGTGATCGGTCTTTTGGGCAGCATCGCAGCAGGCTTGGTGGCTGCAGTATAGATGATGGTATTGTCGTCTACCCATTGGGACACGGGTCCGATGGTAGTAACAAGTGCTGTTTTGTTGATTTTGACTGCTGTCTTTTTTGCAATGTCAATCACGTACAGATCGACCTTTGTTGCAGTGGTATTGGTGAAGGAAATCTTCTTTTCAGAAGGGCTCCATTCCGTATTGCTGATCAACGCCCCTGCAGGAATGCCGGTAATGGCGTACTCCTTTCCGTCTGCAATATGTTTGAGTTTGAGGTTGTTGATGAAACTCTGTCTGCTGGGAGAATAATTATTGGGATTCAGGCGAAGGCCAGCCACACGCAGTTCCGGTTGACCCAGCTCTTCAACAGTAGGATAGGATTCCCTTTCCATGATCAGCATCCATTCGCCCAAATGGTCGATGGATACCGCAGGGGTTGGTTTTGCCAGCAACAGGTCAGCAATTTCTTTTGGCGGAAGCTTGTAAGATGCAGACTCCTGCGCCATTGAAAACAAACTGATTAAGAGCAATGACAGAAAGAAAAGCTTTTTCATGTTTCCTGATTTTGGTTCAATTTACTGAAGAATTTTGATCACAATCGGAATTGTCTAACGTGTTGCGCTCAAAAAACTCCCCTCCTGGCCAGGAGGGGTGCCGAGACCGATGAGCGAAGTGAATCGGCTCGGCGGGGAGGTGGAGTTCATGATTCCTGCTTATCTTTGCCGCACAAAACCAAACGCTTATGTCATTGCTTGTTGTAGGAACCATGGCCTTTGATGCCATTGAAACGCCTTTTGGAAAAAGTGACCGCATCATCGGTGGAGCGGCAACCTATATTGCCCTGAGTGCTGCCAATTTCGTGACGCCCATCAAGCAGATTTCTGTTGTGGGTGGCGATTTTCCGCAGGAGGAACTGGATCACCTGGCCAGCATTGGTGTTCACCTCGAAGGGGTGCAGATCAAGAAGGATGAAAAATCATTCTTTTGGTCAGGTCGTTACCATATGGACATGAACGAGCGTGATACGCTGGATACCCAGTTGAATGTGCTGGCCAATTTCACCCCAGTGGTCCCAGACAGTTACCAGGATTGTGAATTTGTCATGTTGGGCAATGGTGTTCCTGCTGTGCAACACAGTGTCCTGAAGCAAATGAAGAACAAGCCCAAGCTCGTGATCATGGATACCATGAATTTCTGGATGGAAACGGCCATGGATGACCTTGAATTGCTCCTGAAAGATGTGGATGTTTTGATGGTCAATGACAGCGAGGCAAGGCAATTGAGTGCCCAGTATTCATTGGTGAAAGCAGCCAAGGAAATCCTTGCCATGGGTCCCAAATATTTGGTGGTAAAAAAAGGTGAGCATGGTGCTTTGTTGTTCCATGAAGACCAGGTATTCTTCGCTCCTGCCCTTCCCTTGGAAGAAGTGTTTGATCCAACCGGAGCAGGCGATACGTTTGCCGGCGGTTTTGTTGGACATATTGCCAAAACAAAAGACATCTCTTTTGAAAACATGAAAACAGCCATCATCATTGGCTCAGCCATGGCATCATTCTGTGTTGAGAAATTTGGCACCACAAGGATGAGAGAGATTTCAAAAGAAGACATCAATGCAAGGATCAAACAGTTTGTTGACCTGGTGAATTTTGACATCAATATCATCTGATGCATTGATTCAGAAGCGGATGCCAATGGCTTTTTTGAGTCGCTGCGTTTTACCGTTCAAATTGAATGTTTCAATCAATACAACATAGACTCCTTCTGGGAGTCTATTGTTTTTTGCATCAAATCCATTCCAGCTGAAACTGCCTGCTGTTCCACAAAGCCTGTTGTCAATGATCTTCGAAAGGAGTTGACCATTTTGATGGAAAACGTAGGCAGACAAAAGGGTTCCGGTTTCGTTGAACTTGTATTGAATATTGAGCAGATCATCCTGGCCATCATTGTCAGGACTGATGAGTGCAGGTGAAAGGATGATGTTGCTGTTGTCTGTACTGTCCAATTTCCTGAACTGAGAATTGATCCAACCAGGAGTACCATAATTGGCATCGGATGATGCAGAATGCCAGTTGCCAGTGGCAGATGAGGGCGATTGGGGATCAACCCTCTCCAATGAAACGCCTGCTTTATTGGTCAACAGCGGGTAGTGCATATCATCCGTGTAATTGAGTTCATCCATCACCTTGCCCTGTTTATTCATCACCATGCAATTGCCCTTGTCGTCGGGTAAACTGGGCAAAGCCTTGACCGCTAAAAGTTTTTGCTTGATGCTTTTGGGCCATTGTCGCTTTACAAAACCAGTATCTACAGACAAAAGAAGATATTCTCCAGGAAACAAATGATGGTCTTTGTCTGATACCATCACTGCAGTACCGATACTGCCTGCTGCATTCCTTGCGCCAATCATCAGTTCCCTGACATTGATCAATGCGTTGGAGGGATTATGGAGTTCGATGAAATCGGCCCCACCCGTCGGTGGATCAAACAAGATCTCATTGATGACAACATCTCCCGGTTCGGGAGCTTTCGCCAGGCCAGTCCAAATCTCAAGGCTGTCAAGAGTGTTGCTAATGCAGCGTTTTATGGGAGCGGCTTTCAAGTGATAGATCCGGTTGGGTTCCAGGGCTTGTTGCAGCGAAATTTCAATGCTGTTGAACAAGGGTGGAATGGCCTTTGCACCGATGACCGCATTGCTTCTTCCCTCCAGCTGATAATGGTTGGCCGCGGAAAGGGATCCACTATCTGCTCCATGGTTCAATGTCAGTAGCAACAACTTATTGTTGATGGCAGTGCATTGAAGGGCTTGCAGCGCGTTGTCAATCGCAACCTTCTTGTAAAGACTGTTTTCAGAACCAGGGGTTCCGCCTTTGTTGTTGATGCTGGCCCGCCAGTTGAGCCCATTGCAAGGCATCCGCGGATCGATCATTTCAAGCGACCATCCACCAGTGGATTGAACGACATTTCCATAGCTGTTGATATCGTAAGACACTGCATGAATGGTTTTGCCATCTGGGGCAGTAAGTGTCAGCAGGTCGCCTTCATTTGTCAATGCAGGAAAGGAAGACAGCCCCAGGGTTTTAAATGGGGCATTGAAAAAAACTGCCTGTGATTTTGAACAGAGGATCACCATGCTGTCTGGAGCAAGCAGGTAATTGACGGAAACGATTGCTGTAGTGCTTCCGTTGTCAATCCGCCATTTGTAGAGGTTGATGGTTGTGGATGAATTGTTCCTGAGCTCGATGTATTCTGCATTGGGAAGGCCAATGACTGGCGATGGATCTGCCATGATTTCATTGATCACAACCGCATAACGCTCTATTTGTGCATGGCATGCGTTAACAAACATCAACCCCAAAAAAATCATCAGCCTCCATTTCATACAACAAAAATATTTTGAACACCAGTGTCCAAAAAGAGGAAAACAACATTTATTTGGCAGAAAAATCTTTCATGATTAGCTTTACATCCGCATCATGAAACAAAATAAACACACAAAAAAGAGCAAGAAACAGTCCCTGCGGGAAGGTTAGTTCTGCTTTGTGTATCAAATAAGTAACAGCCTTCCAGATTTGGGAGGCTTTTTTTTAACCAACCCCGCAAGGGGAAAATTAGACAATATGAAAGTTGCAGTAGTAGGTGCAACCGGCTTGGTGGGCACCAAAATGTTACAGGTTCTTGAAGAGAGAAACTTCCCTGTTACCGAACTCATTCCCGTGGCCTCAGAAAGATCTGTGGGCAAAGAAGTGACGTTCAAAGGGAAACAGTATAAAGTGGTGGGCATGCAGGATGCCATCGACCTTAAACCTGCTGTAGCATTGTTCTCTGCAGGTGGCGGAACCTCCACTGAGTGGGCTCCGGCTTTTGCTGCAGCGGGCATTACTGTAATTGATAACTCTTCTGCGTGGAGAATGGATCCTACCAAGAAATTGGTGGTTCCTGAAATCAATGCCGATGACTTGACTGCCGAAGACAAGATCATCGCCAATCCCAACTGTTCAACCATTCAAATGGTGGTTGCCCTTGCACCATTGCACAAGCGCTACAAGAGCAAAAGAATTGTGGTAAGCACTTACCAAAGTGTTACCGGCACTGGTGTGAAAGCCGTTACACAATTGATGAATGAAAGAAATGGCATTGAAGGGGAGATGGCATATAAATATCCGATTGACCTCAATGTGATTCCGCAGATAGATGTATTCCTTGACAATGGATACACCAAGGAAGAAATGAAGATGGTTCTGGAAACGAAAAAAATCATGCGCGACGACAGCATCCGTGTAACCTCAACAACTGTGAGGATTCCGGTCATGGGTGGTCACAGCGAGAGCGTAAATATTGAGTTTGAAGAAGAGTTTGAACTGGACGAAGTGAAGCGCATTTTGGCTGACTCGCCTGGCATCATTGTGGTGGATGATCCTGCAACCCAGCAATATCCCATGCCCATGGATGCACATGAAAAAGATGAGGTTTTTGTTGGAAGGATTCGCCGCGATGAAACCCAGCCCAAGACACTCAACATGTGGATCGTGAGTGATAACCTCCGCAAAGGAGCTGCAACCAACGCTGTGCAGATTGCAGAATATTTATTGGCTAGTGAATTAATTTAATGAAGCCGTCTTCATCCAGGATCTGGATGGAGGCGATCTTCTTTGCTTTTTCCAGCTTGGATCCTGCATCTTCCCCAACGATCAGGTAATCGAGTTTTGAGCTTACGCCGGAAAGTATTTTTCCTCCGTTGGCTTCCACAAGGGCTTCCGCTTCCGAACGCTTCATTTTATACAATGTGCCGGTGAAGAGGAAGCTCTTTCCTTTGAGGTTGCCATCAACAGGTTGTTGTTTGATGCTGTTTAGCTGCAGCCCTTCAGCTTCCAGTCTTTTCAACATCTCAATATTGTCAGGATTGCTGAAATACTGGTGGATGCTCTCTGCCACTTTCACGCCTACATCTTCAATTTTCTGCAATGCCTCTTTGTCCATACTGACCAGATCAAGCAAATGCGATATGGATTGGGCAAGGGTTTTGGCAGTTGTTTCACCAACGAAGCGAATGCCCAATGCATTGATCAGCCTGTATAAAGGTTGCGTTTTAGATTTTTCTATGGCTTCGCTGATGTTGGCGACAGATTTTGCACCAAAGCCCTCCATCTTTTTCAGCTCTTCCAATGGCAGCTGATAAATGGAGGGAATGTCTTTCAGCCAACCCATCTCATGGAATTTTCTGATGATGGCATCGCCCAACCCACGGATGTCCATGGCATCTTTGCTGGTGAAATGGATCATCCTTTCCACCACCTGTGCATCGCAGCGCTCGTTGGGGCATCTCCAAACCGCCTCCTCTTCTGTTTTGACAAGTGCAGTTTGACAGACCGGGCAGGCAGCGGGAAATGCAATCTCTGTTTCGCTGCCATCCCTGAGTTCGGGGAATGATTTTACAATATAGGGGATGACATCGCCAGCGCGTTCTACCAACAAAGTATCACCAATGCGGATGTCTTTTTCCCTGATGAAATCCTGGTTGTGCAAGGAGATGGAGGCAACGGTAACACCACCAATCGGTACGGGCTGTATTTTGGCAACGGGCGTTACACTGCCGGTTCTTCCCACCTGATATTCCACCTGGAAAAGCTTGCTGGTAGACTGCCTTGCCTTGAATTTAAAGGCAATGGCCCATCTGGGGTGATGGGTGGTCATGCCCAGTTTTTCTTGCAAGGCCAGCTCATTCACCTTGATGACGAGCCCGTCTATTTCGTAGGGCAATCCATCCCTTTTCTCCTCAAATTCTTTGCAGAAATCAATCACGCCTTGAATACCCTTAAATACTTTTTTCTCATGAACAGGGCTCCTGAAACCAAGGTCCCACAGCATTTCTAGGCTTTTGGCATGGGATGGAATTTCTACGTGTTTGGGCGTAAAATTCAGATAGGCAATATGGTAGATAAAGGCTTCCAGGTTTCTTTTGCCCACCAGCCTGGCATCTTTCAGCCGCAGCGATCCGGATGCAGCGTTGCGCGGATTGGCCAAGGGAGGGAGATTTTGTTCCAGCAGTTGCTCATTGAATTGTTGAAAACTGTTCTTGTTCATCAATACCTCACCACGGATCTCTGCTTGCTGAATCCCATATTTGGAAAAAGCTGCAGAGAGTGGAATCGACTTGATCTGTTTGAGGTTCAGCGTGATGTCTTCCCCTTCAACGCCATCACCCCTTGTTGCACCACGGGCGAACAGGTCGTTCTCATATACCAGCGAAATGCTGGCGCCGTCAAATTTTGGTTCAACACAGTAATCAAGCTGCTCCAACCCTGAGAGTTCCCTTGCCTTGCGGTCCCACTCCATCAAATCTGCAGCATCATAAGAATTTTCCAACGATAGCATGGGTACCAGGTGCTGAACAGTCTTGAATTGTTTGGTGATGCCAGGTCCAACACGCTGGGTGGGAGAGTCTGCGGTAATCAGCAGTGGATTCGCGGCCTCGGTCCTTTCAAGTGCCTTGTAGAGTATGTCAAACTCGGTGTCAGAGATCAACGGATCATTCATCACATAATAACGGTTCTCATGAAACCGGATGACATCCCTGAGCAGGCTGATGTTTTCTGTCAAGTAGCCTAGATCGGTTGCACGTGCTTCAAGCTCCTTGCTTTTGTCTTGGTAAAAACGGGTATGTTCGTTGTTGCTTGTCATTGGATGGGCTAAGTTAAAATGAATCTCTGCTGAAATATGTTTTTTTGTTCTTCCTGATAGAAATTATTTTTGTCATCCAACCCCGCACAACAACCAGCATGAAAGAGGCAAAAAAGCCCAGTATCAATTCAACATCCATCCAACAGATGTCCGCATTCCAGTTTGCGTTATCGGTTGATTGTGTCATATTTGGATATGATCAGGGCGTTTTGAAGGTCTTGCTCATTGAAAGTGACCTTCCTGCCTACAAAGGACAATGGTCCCTGTTGGGAGACCATGTTCGTCCTGACGAAGACCTTGACGAAGCCTCTTACAGGGTGTTGAGGGAAAGAACCGGACTGACGGGTATGTTTTTGGAGCAGGTAAAAACATTTGGCGCCGTCAATCGCCATCCTGCCGGCAGGGTGGTCACCACCGCATACCTCGCATTGGTCAATGTAAAACACCATCAACTGAAAACACTGGACAATGCCCTTCACTGGCATCCTGTGTCAGACATTAAGACCATGGCCTTTGATCATCAGATGATCCTGGATACCTGTGTAGCCGCCCTGCAAAGGAAAATCCAGGAAGAGCCCATCATTTTTAATCTATTGGAAGACAAGTTCTCGCTTCGCGACCTCCAGCAATTGTTTGAGCAAATCCTGGGCATAGCATTTGACAGGAGGAATTTCAGGAAGAAATTGTTTACCACAGGCCTGCTGAAAGATGAAAAAGAGATGGAAAAATTGGTGCGGCACCGCCCAGGCAAATTGTACTCTTTCGACCGAAATGCTTATGAGCAGATCAAACACAAATCATTTGTAGGTCTTCAATTCTAGGTATAGACCAGTCTTCAAGCCAGAATTTATCAGCATTCTGCCATCTAAATAAAAAACACAAGCTAATTTTTTATTGAAAATCAATGTGTTGCAGGGCCATGCCTGAAAAAACATCCTTTTTTGTTCGTTTTTCAACGGTCTTTCTGCTAACTTTGCGCTCCCTTTCAAAAGAGGGGTGTTTCCCGGGATGGCGGGGACAAATTTTTAAACCCGGATGTAAATCCGAAAAATTGTACACATGAGTAAATTACATTTCACCACAAAGCATGCAAATGCAGCTTCCGTGCAACGTAAATGGCACGTTGTTGACGGGACCAATCAAACTGTGGGACGAATCTGTAGCAAGATTGCTTCAGTATTGCGCGGAAAGAACAAAGCGTATTATTCGCCCCACGTTGATTGCGGAGACTTCGTCATCGTAATCAATGCAGAGAAAGTCGTTTTCACAGGTAACAAGTTCCAAGACAAGGAATACCAGCACGTTACTGGCTATCCTGGCGGACAGAAGATTGAGATTGCCAAGGACCTGATCAAGCGTCGTCCTGAGCAAATCGTTGAAAGGGCTGTGAAAGGGATGCTTCCCAAGAACAGACTTGGTCGCCAAATGTACAAGAAGTTGTTCGTTTACGCAGGTGGAGAGCATCCTCATACTGCACAACAACCAACTCCTTTCAAATTCTAATTTTCAAAACGATTTCAAATAAAGAATAATGGAAAAACAAAAAAACGGACTTGGTCGTAGAAAGGAAGCTGTTACCAGGGTATTCCTCAGCAAGGGGGATGGTAACATCATCGTAAACGACCTTGATTACAAGGCATATTTTCCTCAGATCTATCTTCAGAACCAGGTGGAACTTCCCATCACTGTTGTTGAAGGAGCTGGAAAATACGATATCAAGATCAATGCTGCAGGCGGTGGTAAAAAAGGCCAGGCTGAAGCTTCTAAATTGGGTATCTCCCGTGCGCTCATCGCTTTGAATCCTGAATTCAGGCCGGCATTGAAAGCTGCAGGTTTGTTGAGAAGGGATCCAAGGGGTGTTGAAAGGAAGAAATTCGGTAAGAAGAAAGCACGTAGAAGCTACCAGTTCAGCAAGCGTTAACAGGATCACCAATCTAGAATCAAAAACATACTTTATACAATGGAAAATAATACTACACTGCAGCAGCAACTCCTTGAAGCAGGTGTTCACTTCGGTCACCTCCGTAAGAAGTGGAATCCTAAGATGTTGCCTTACATCTATGCAGAGAAAAAAGGCATCCATATCATTGATCTGAACAAGACTGTTGAGTGCTTGCAGGAAACTGCCCTTGCCCTCAAGAACATCGCCAAAAGCGGTAAGAAGATCATGTTTGTTGGAACCAAGAAGCAAGCCAAGGAAATCGTTACCGAGTGTGCACAGAAGGTGAACATGCCTTTTGTTACTGAGCGCTGGTTGGGTGGCATGTTGACCAACTTCAACACCGTTCGCAAGTCGGTAAAGAAAATGCAGAGCATTGAAAAAATGCTTGCTGATGGCAGCTTCGACAACATCACCAAGAAAGAGCGTCTTCAATTGTCTCGCGACAAGGATAAGATGGAAAAAGTATTGGGTGGTATCGCTCAATTGGGTCGTGTACCAGCAGCTTTGTTCATCATTGACATCGGTCATGAGCATATTGCCATGGCAGAAGCCAAGCGTTTGGGCATCACTACATTCGGTATGGTTGATACCAATTGTGATCCAAACAAGGTTGACTTCCCTGTACCTTCCAATGACGATGCAACCAAATCCATCGCCATTATCACCAACTATATCACTGCAGCGATTGCTGAAGGATTGGCTGAGCGTCAGGCTGAGAAGTCTGATGACAGCGAAGAGGGTGATGATTCAGGCGAAAATGCATTGAAGTTCTCAGTAGATGAGGAAGGAGATGCAGATGGTGGCAGAAGGAGCAAACCTGGTGCACCCAAGCGCAGGGTTCCTGCAGCAGGTGGTGGCGGAAGGAAGCCAGCCCAGAAAAAGTAATCAAACCATACATTCACTTAAATATCGTGTCTTCGACCAGTAATGGTTTCAAGACCGGAGGATAAATATGTCAGAAGTAACAATAACGGCAGCTGAAATCAACAAGCTGCGTCAAATGACGGGTGCAGGCATGATGGATTGTCGCAAGGCACTTACTGAAAACAATGGAGACATTGAAGCTGCGATCGACTGGTTGAGGAAAAAAGGCCAGAAAGTTGCAGCACTCAGGGGAGACCGCGATGCGAAAGAAGGTGTTGTGCTTGCCAAAACAACCGCAGACAACAAGACCGGCATCACTTTGTGCCTGAGCTGCGAAACTGATTTCGTTAGCAAAAACGATGACTTTATTGCATTCGCCCAAAGCATCATGGATGCAGCCATTGCCAACAACGTGAGTTCAGCTGAAGAGTTGAATGCACAGGAAATCAATGGTGCCAAGATCGCTGATCTTGTGAACGACAAGCTTGCCAGCATTGGTGAGAAGATTGGTGTTTCCAAGTTTGAGCGCATTGATGCTGCGTTCGTATCATCATACATCCACGGTGCAAACAGGATGGGTGTATTGGTTGGTTTGAACGAGGCACAAGCTGAAGTAGGCAAGGACATTGCCATGCAGATTGCTGCCATGAATCCAGTTGCTATCGATTCATCTTCGGTTTCTGCTGAAGTAATTGAAAGAGAAAAAGGTGTTATCCTTGAGTTGATCAAGAATGATCCTAAAATGGCAGGAAAGCCCGACGAAATGATCTCCAAGATCGCTGAAGGAAAGCTGAATGCCTTCTATAAGGAAAGCACTTTGCTTGCCCAGGCTTTTGTAAAGGATGGCGGCATGTCTGTCGGAGATTATCTTAAGTCTAAAGGCGCTGACCTGAAGGTTGTTTCCTTCAAGCGTGTAGCACTCGGATAATCCAATCGACAATCGAATATAGAAAAGGGCCTTCTTCATGAAGGCCCTTTTTGTATCTTTGCACCATGCAACCCATATACAAAAGAATACTGCTGAAATTATCCGGAGAGTCCCTTGTTGGAGACAACGGATTTGGTATTGATCCTACCATGATCAACCGCTATGCCAAGGAAATCAAAAGTGTTGTGGACCTTGGTGTTGAAGTGGCCATCGTTATTGGTGGCGGCAACATCTACCGGGGCATGAATGAATCAGAAACCGGCATCGAACGCGCCCACGGAGACTATATGGGTATGTTGGCTACCGTCATCAATGGAATGGCCATCCAGGCCATGCTGGAGAAACAAGGGATGTATACCCGTTTGTTGACAGCCATCAAAATGGAACAGGTGGCAGAGCCCTATATCCGCAGAAGGGCCATCAGGCACCTTGAGAAAAACAGGATCGTGATTTTCGGTGGTGGTACTGGCAACCCCTATTTTACCACAGATACTGCCGGTTCATTGCGGGCTGTTGAGATTGGTGCAGATGTCATCATCAAGGGAACCCGCGTCAATGGTATCTATACCTCAGATCCGGAAAAGGATCCAACTGCAACAAAGTATGATACCATTTCTTACAAGGAGTGTATTGAGAAGAACCTGAAGATCATGGACATGACTGCCTTCACCCTTTGTATGGAAAACAATCTTCCCATCATCGTTTTTGACATCAATCAGGAAGGCAACTTGAAAAAATTGGTGACTGGTGAGCAGATTGGAACGTTGGTCAAGTAACGTTAAAGGAGCATATTCCAGTTGAAGAGGTTGAAGTCGGCCTTCGGCCTGTTGAAGAGGTTGAAGATTATCCTTAAACCTCTTCAACCTCTTCAACCCCTTCAACCTCTTCAACCCCTTCAACCTCCTCAACCCCTTCAACTATATGTCCATCGCTTCCATCCGCAAAGACTATCAGCTTCGTTCACTTTCTGAGTCAGATGTACATGATAATCCTTTAATGCAGTTCAGCCAATGGTGGGACGAAGCATTGGATTCAGCCATTGATGAAGTCAATGCCATGACCCTGTCTACCATCACTGCAACAGGAAGGCCATCCGCCAGGATCGTTCTGCTGAAAGGGTTTGATGAAAACGGCTTTGTTTTTTATACCAATTATGAAAGTGATAAGGGGCAACAGCTGGATGCCAATCCATATGCATCACTGGTTTTTTTCTGGAAAGAGTTGGAAAGGCAGGTGCGCATAGAAGGAAGATGTGAGCGGGTGTCAGCTGAAGAGAGTGATGAATACTACTATAGCAGACCATTGGGAAGCAAGCTGGGTGCATGGGCCTCACCGCAAAGCAAGATCATTGAAAGCCGGGAAATCCTGGATAAAAAGGCAGCATCATTGCTTGAGGAGTATGCCTCGGGCGAAGTTCCCCGTCCATCGCACTGGGGCGGATACAGGGTTGTAGCAGAAACAATTGAATTTTGGCAGGGCCGCAGCAATCGGCTGCACGATAGGATAAAATACAGCAATAAGAACGGAGCCTGGAAGGTTGAAAGATTGGCTCCCTAAAATATCATTTGTCAGTTATCAGTTGATGAACTGTGCATAATCAACCCACAACCCACAACTGATAACGGATAACAAATTAAGCCTTGCGAGGAGCAGCTTTCTTGCCTGCTTTGGCTGGTCTTGACTTACCGAAAGAACCTTTGAATATCTTTCCTTTCTTTGTTTTTTTGTCGCCTCTTCCCATTGTATTTGTTTTTAAAATTTTAAAGTGAAAAAAAAAGCAAGACACGCAAGCGTCTTGCTTTTTTAGTTTTTTTAAAAGCGGTTAGATCTTTGCAGAAAGCTCTTTACCAGCTTTGAACTTGGCAACCTTCTTTGCCTTGATCTTGATCACAGCACCAGTCTGTGGGTTACGACCATTGCGAGCAGCCCTTTTGGTTACAGAGAAAGTACCGAAACCTACCAGTGTAACTTTACCACCACCTTTGAGGGTTTTGGTTACTGCGCTAACAAATGAATCAAGTGTAGCGTTAGCCTGAGTCTTGGTGATACCAGCATCATCAGCGAGCTTGGCGATCAATTCAGCTTTGTTCATAGACGTAAATTTTTAATTGATTTGTATACTGACAAATTTATAGGCTTTTTGATTCTAACAAAATTTTTTTTCTTCACTTATTTCCGCTAAAAGCCAATACTGACCTGCATTTTAGCTGGTGAAGATAATCTATTTTTCCACACTTATTGCACAATTGCCATTAAAGTGCGAAATCCTATGACTTGTTCGCCCCATTGGCGGGTTGCATTCAAACGCAATGCAGGTGCATGTTCGGCAATGTATTTGCGGTAATTCTCCTCTGTTTCAGCATGAAATTGCACGGCAAATGTCAGCCCCTCTTCCTCATCTACCTCCAACAATCGCAGCACCTTGAAACTGCTGAAAAGCCCTGTAGACATGATTTCTGGAATATGTGTTCCTTTCATCCATGTCATCCATTGTTCATGTATTTCATGAGAGACGGCATAGGTAATGTTGTATACCAGCATCTTAAAAATTTGAGAGTTCAAGATAAACAGGGCAATGATCACTGTGTTTTATATCCGGAAAAATCTCTGCATCAACAATGTGTGCAGCGAGACTCTCTGTAACGTTGATGTAATCAATGCGCCAGCCTTTGTTGTTGAGCCTTACACTTGGAAATCGCTGGCTCCACCAGGAATACCTGTGTGGCTCAGGATGAATTTTTCTGAAGCTGTCCACCCATCCTGATGCAAAAAAATCATCCATCCATGCCCTTTCTTCAGGAAGGAATCCAGTGGTATTTTTATTCCCTTTGGGATCATGGATGTCGATGGGATTGTGTGCGATATTGTAATCACCGCAAAGGATGATGCCTTCAAATTTCTTCTTTGTTTTGTTCAGGTAGGGCAGCATCTCATTCAACCATTCCATCTTGAAGGATTGTCTTTCGTCGCCAGAAGTACCTGATGGAAAATAAGCATTGATCAGTAGCAGTTTTCCAAAATGCAGTTGAATCACACGGCCTTCGTCATCGCTCTGCGCATGGCCATTTCCAGTGACCACCTTGTCCGGCTTTATTTTTGTAAATACAGCTACACCGCTGTATCCTTTTTTGCTGCTGGCACTGAACCAATAATCGTAATAGCCCAGATCATTGATTTCCTTCATGTCAACATCATACTTGGTTGCCTTTGTTTCTTGCAAGCAAATGATGTCTGCAGGATCGGTTTTCAGCCAATCAATCAAACCTTTTTTGATGGCAGCCCTGATCCCATTGACATTGTAGGAGATAATTCGCATGGATTGTTTTTATTGTTGTCTTAGGCATCAAGGCTTGGCCTCAACCATTTTTCTGCTTCTGTATTATCCATACCCTTTCTTGTTGCATAGTCCTGTAATTGGTCTTTGGTGATTTTTCCTACGCCGAAATATTTGGCTTCAGGGTGGGCAAAATACCAGCCGCAAACAGAAGAGGCAGGGAACATGGCCAACGACTCTGTGAGGGTGATGCCAATCTGGTTGGTGGCATCAAGCAAATGAAAGAGCTTGTTCTTCTCGGTATGATCCGGGCAGGCAGGATAACCAGGTGCTGGCCTGATGCCTGTGTACACTTCCTTGATCATGTCATCGTTGGACAGCAGTTCATCTTTGGCATAGCCCCAATATTCCGTTCTCACTTTCATGTGGATATATTCTGCCAGTGCTTCTGCAAGCCTGTCAGCCAGCGCCTGCAGCATGATCTTGCTGTAGTCGTCAAGTTGTGCTTCGAAGCGTTGTATGTGTCGCTCAATGCCTTGTATGGTTACTGCAAATGCGCCAAGATGATCTTGTTGATCAACAGATGAAGGCGCTATGAAGTCGGCCAATGAAAGATTGGGCTGGTCTGCGGCCTTTTTCATTTGCTGGCGAAGGAATTGTAATTCCAGTTCTTCATTGGTTTCTGTATTGAGTAAGGTGACGCTGTCGCGGTCATTGCTGTTGGCTGGCCAGAAGCCAATCACAGCCCTCGGTTCAAGCCATTTCTCCGCCATCATCTGTTGCAACATGTTGTTGGCATCGTCATATAATTTTGATGCTTCCTTTCCTACTATTTCATCTTTGAGGATGGCAGGGAATTTGCCATGCATCTCCCATGCAATGAAGAATGGCGTCCAGTCAATATAAGGAATCAGGGTTTCAATGCTGATGTCAGTGATTTCTTTTTTGCCTGTGAAGCTTGGCTTTGTGAAAGGGGTTTCAGCCCAATTGATGCTGAATTTCCGCTTCACCGCTTCCTCATATGAAAGCATTTCCTTGCTATTCTTTTTGTTGGCAAACTCAGTGCGCAGCTTATCATATTCCACATCGATGGCGCCAAGAAAATCTGTTTTGTTTTGGTTCAGCAACGAACCTGCAACTGATACACTTCGCGATGCATCCAGCACATGCACCACACCACCGTCATACTGTTGTGCGATCTTGAGCGCAGTATGCATGCGGGATGTAGTGGCTCCACCGATCAGCAGGGGTTGTTTCATTCCACGGCGTTTCATCTCTGAGGCCACATGCACCATTTCATCCAGGGAAGGAGTAATCAATCCACTCAGTCCAATGATGTCTGCATTGTGTTTGACGGCCTCATCAAGGATTTTATCAGCTCCAACCATCA
This sequence comes from Chitinophagaceae bacterium, assembly GCA_021299175.1. GTDB lineage: Bacteria > Bacteroidota > Bacteroidia > Chitinophagales > Chitinophagaceae > Pollutibacter. Next base: position 18,907 of record JAJTFY010000001.1, on the reverse strand, counting down.
CACCAAGGTCTACAATATCGTATCCATTGCAACCAAGCACAACACCCACAATATTTTTTCCAATATCATGCACATCGCCTTTTACCGTTGCCAACAAGATCTTTCCTGCTGCAGATGCTTCTTGCTTTGCTGCCTCAATGTATGGGGTGAGTACAGCCACACTTTTTTTCATGACACGGGCGCTTTTCACCACCTGTGGCAGGAACATTTTACCAACACCAAACAGGTCTCCCACGATGTTCATTCCATCCATCAGCGGTCCTTCAATGACATCAAGGGGCCGGGGATATGCCTGTCTGGCCTCTTCAGTATCTGCATCAATGTATTCAGTAATGCCATTTATCAGGGCATGTTTCAAACGCTCTTGAACAGAATTGTTGCGCCAGGCTTCATCCCTTTCCTGAACCTTGCCTTTGGCCTTTACGGTCTCAGCAAACTGGATCAGTTTTTCAGTTGCCTGGTTATCATCATTGTTCCTGTTGAGGATAACATCTTCGCAGAGGTTTCTCAGCACAGGATCAATCTCATCATAAATCACCAGCTGACCTGCATTGACAATACCCATGTCCATTCCCGCTTTGATGGCGTGGTAGAGGAACACAGAGTGCATGGCCTCGCGCACATGGTCGTTGCCGCGGAAAGAGAAAGAAAGGTTGCTGACGCCGCCAGAAATTTTGACCAGTGGATATTTTTGTTTCAATGCCCTGGTGGCTTCAATGAAATCAACACCATAATTGTTGTGCTCTTCCAATCCTGTGGCTACTGCAAAAACATTAAGGTCGAAGATGATGTCCGATGCGGGAAATCCAACTTTTTTTGTGAGGATTTCGTATGCCCTTTCACCAATCCTAATTCTTTTTTCCAGGGTATCTGCCTGTCCATCCTCATCAAAGGCCATTACGATCACTGCTGCGCCAAAACTTCTGCAGATGATGGCCTGCTGGATGAATTTTTCTTCGCCTTCTTTAAGGGAAATAGAGTTAACCACGCATTTCCCTTGTATGCATTTCAGTCCTGCCTCGATGATTGAAAACTTTGAGGAGTCAATCATGACGGGGATCCTGGCAATATCTGGTTCGCTTTGCAACAGGTTCAAAAAGATAACCATTTCCTTTTCGCCATCCAGCAAGGCATCGTCCATGTTCACGTCAAGGATTTGTGCCCCGCTTTCAACCTGCTGCCTGGCCACTCCCAGGGCCTCTTCGTATTTTTCTTCCTTGATGAGTCGGGCAAACTTCTTTGATCCCGTAACATTGGTGCGTTCGCCTACATTCACGAAATTGGTCTCCGGTCGGATGACCAAAGGCTCCAATCCGGACAATCTCATGTAAGGCTTGATATGTACTTTTTCTGCCATTTTAATTTATTTGATTTAACCCTTCAACCCCCTCAACCTCTTCAACCCCTTAAACCTCATGCTTCCACCACAGGCAACCCCCGAGGTTGTATCCTCCTCACCTGATCAGCAATATGCTTGATATGATCTGGCGTAGTTCCACAGCATCCACCCACGATGTTTACAAATCCTTTTTCTGCCCATTCTTCGATGAAGTGCGCGGTTTCAGCAGGTTCTTCATCATATTCTCCCATCGCATTGGGCAAACCTGCATTGGGATACGCCGAGGTATAACAAACAGCGATTTGCGAAAGTTCTTCGATGTGTGAACGCATCTGGTTGGCTCCCAGTGCACAGTTCAGGCCCACACTCAATGGGTTGGCATGTGCGATGCTGGTGTAAAAAGCCTCCAGGGTTTGACCACTGAGCGTTCTTCCGGAAGCATCCGTGATGGTGCCGCTGATCATCAATGGCAGTTCTTCCATCTGGTTGTCACGGAAAAACTTTTTGGTGGCATAGATGGCAGCCTTTGCGTTCAGTGTATCAAAAATGGTCTCGATCAGCAAGAGGTCAACACCGCCTTCTACCAGGGCTTTTACCTGTTCGTAATAGGCTTCTGCCACTTCATCGAAACTGATGCTCCTGAAGCCCGGGTTGTTTACATCCGGAGAAAGGGAAAGGGTTTTGTTCATGGGGCCGATGGCACCAGCCACAAATGGTCCGCCTTTGTCCTTGCTTTCGGGATGATTGGCATGGTATTCAACAACGGCATTCCGTGCACAACGAGCAGCGGCCAGGTTGATTTCATAAGACAGATCGCTCATGTTGTAATCCGCCATTGAAACAGCCTGAGCATTGAAAGTATTGGTTTCAATGATGTCTGCGCCCGCCTCCAGGTATTGAAGGTGGATGTTTTTGATGATGTCGGGTTGGGTGATGCTGAGCAGGTCATTGTTGCCTTTGAGGTCTGATGGCCAGTCGGCAAACCGGGTTCCCCTGTAATCAGCTTCAGTGAGCTTGTGCCTTTGGATCATGGTTCCCATGGCGCCATCAATCACGAGGATCCTTTCTTTGAGTAGTGTGGAAATATCTTTCATGCTTTGTATAGAGACGCAAAGGTAGTTAAAAGGAGCATGGGTTCAAAGGCAAGGTGGACAGGGTTTTACTGTATATAACTGTCTACAGGGAGCCTGTTCCTGATGCTCTTGGCCAAGGTCATTTCATCAGCGAATTCGAGCTCACCACCAAAAGCAATCCCACGGGCAATGGTGGTAAAGCGGAGCTCAGCATTGTTGAGCTTTTTACGGATATAATAAATGGTGGTATCACCCTGAATGGTTGGGCTCAATGCAAAGACGATCTCTTTTGTGTTTTCCAGGGGAATCCTTGCTGCCAATGCAGCAATGGTGAGTTGATCAGGGCCTATGCCATCCAATGGTGAAATCACACCGCCCAGAACATGGTAAACGCCGTTGTACTGCTCTGTCGACTCAATGGCAATCACATCCCTGATGTTTTCTACCACACAAATCACTTCTTTTTTTCTGCCGGCATTGCTGCAAATGGTGCACTGGTCAAGGTCTGAAATGTTGAAACAAGTCTTGCAGAACTTGATTTCTTTTCTCATCCTGTCAATGGTTTCGCTGAATTGCGCCACCTCGGCCTCCTCCTGTTTTAGCAAGTGAAGCACCAGTCTCAGTGCCGTTTTTTTTCCGATGCCCGGAAGGCGGGAAAACTCTTTGACAGCTGCTTCGAGAAGGTTGGAGGATAAATGCATCTGTAAAATTACTGAATGTCTTTGAGATCAATTCTCAATTCATTGTCCCAGTTGGCCCTGATTTGCAGGGTTTGTTTTCTGGCCACCACTTTTTCGGGCTGCCGTTTTTTCCAGTAATTGCCGGTATCCCATTTGCCATTGTTATTGATATCAAAAAGGATGCTGATCTGGTACTCTCCTGGATTGAACAATTTGATCTTGTATTTTTCCTGCTTGGCCTGTTGCTGAAGCACAATCTTGTTTTCTTTCAACAGCAACAGAATTGGGTGCAGATTGCTGTCGATATTGGCGATTTTGATGTCGATGCTGCCGTAATCCGATTCTTTTTTTGAGGTAAAGCCGATGGTGTCGGTTTTCATGAATTTATTGTCCATGGTATCCAGGGCGAAATCCTTTTCAAGGATCAGGTTATACGCAGTATTTTCTGTCCAGGGGTGTTTGATGATGAGTTGTTTTCCAGTGCTGTCTTTGTCCAGTGTGAAACCGGTGATGGATTTGAACTCCTTGTCTGTGAAACGAATTTTGGATGAATCCAGTTTTTTCAGGGGATGTTCTGTGGTCAGTATGAGGTTTGAAAGCAGGTCCAGCCTCTCGCCCTCCAGGTTATTGCTGAACTTCAACCTTTTGTCCTCTCCTTTTTTATTGTTTGCAGCAGGTTTTGTGGTTGATTTTGGCGCAGGCTTGATTTCCTGTTCCTCTTCGAATGCATACAGCAGGGTAGATGTATCAATACCAATGCTGATGGGGCTGTTCAGGAATGCAATCAATTCGCTGGATTGATCATATTTTTTGCCACCGTCTGCATCCTTGATGGCAAAAACATTGTACAGGCCCGGACGAATGTTCCTGAAAAGGAAACTGCCGTCGCCCTTGAGCCTAGTATAATACCGCGGCTTTTGTTTGGCCACCGCTGAATCGTCCATTTGCTGGTGAAGCACTGCAATCATGGTGCTGTCCACCTTTCCGGTTTCTGCAATGATCACTTTGCCTGTGAGATACGCAGAATCAATGTAGGCGCCCGTTGAGAAAGTATAGGTGAAGTCCTTGAGAATGTTGTTTTCATTGATGTCTTTGATGGCTTCACCGAAATCAATGCTGTAAGTGGTATTTTCCTCCAGGGTATCTTTTAGTTTTACCGTGATTGTTTTCAGTTTCCCTTCGGCATTGGGATTGATTTTCGGAGTCGGCGAATAGGTCAGTTTTTCATAGGGATTGTCAAGGGTGATGTATTCATCGAATACCAGGGTGATCTTGTTGCCCTTGAAATTTTTGGCACCATATTCAGGCAGTGCAGCCACCAATTTTGGAGGAATGGAATCCCTGGGCCCACCAGTTGGTGCAACCTGTTGCCCACAAGAACTGAGAAACGCAGCAAGAATGATGCAGTGAATGAATTTCATGATGTGCTGCAAAGTTAATCAAAAAGCACCTCCTGTTCTTCCTCAATGAATCCCACCTGCAGTTTGTTTGTTTTGACAAAATTGCACCAATGGCATTCTTCTTTTCCGCAGCCGGTGTAGAAGTCCCGCGCCTGTATTTTATCCCAAACAAATTGAATCTGTTCCCTTACCGCATCCGTATCTTCTTTTGAGATGGGAACAATGATGGAGCTGATTTCTTTTTTGGCATTGGGCTCCACAAAATCAAATTCGGTGCTCATGACTTGGTATTTCCCCTGCTCATTGTTATCGATCAAAATTTTGTAGAATACCGCCTGGCGCCAATAGTCTCCACCATGGGGCGGATCGCTTTGCGGATTCTTGAGTTTTGCTTTCGCATTATCAGGGTTTCCTGTTTTATAGTCCACCACATTGACCTTGTGCCCGTCAAATTCCATCTTATCGATCTTTCCCTTGAGCGGAACTCCATCGACCATCACATTCCTGATATTCCTTTCAACAGAGACTATCTTGTTGAAACCATTGATTTTTTTCTCGTAGTATTTGTCAAGGATATCGCGTCCGTATTCCATCCTTCTTTCAAATTCCTCTTTGGTGAAACTCTCCCTGTGTCGGTAGAGATAGAGCACAAAATCCTCAATCAATACCTGTTTGGAGGGGAAATTGTTGCCGGGGTCTTGTTTCATTTTATTGAAGAAGGATTCCAGCGCAAAGTGAACACCAGAGCCAAATTCAAGGGTTTCGTTTTTGGGTGATGGGATGCGGATCAGGTTGTTATAGTAGAATTGAAGCGGACAGTTGAGGTAATTGTTCAGCGCCGTCACATTCATTGAAAATTTATCCAATGCCTTGTCGATGATATCAGTATCCATTTTTTCAATGATGGGCGAATGTGCTGAAAGCAATCGCACCAGATTGAATTCCGTGATGGTATTTTCTGAAGGGATGGGGTTGTCTTCAGGCAGGGCATGACCTGCTTTGATTTCTTCCAAAAACATGCTGGCTTCAAGGTCTTTTCCATCATCCTTTTGTTTTGCATAGGAGATGGTCAGGAATTGCTCGGCCCTTGTCAGTGCTACATAAAACAAGCGACGCAGTTCTTCTTCAGATGTTGCTGTAGAATTTGACACAAAAAGCGTATCCGGGAGTTTGTAGCCCTTGTTGTTGGCTCTTTTCTTTTCCCAGAAACTGGCATTGCATCCCGCAAAAAAAACATGCTCGAACTCAAGCCCTTTGGCACCATGGGCGGTAAGTAGGTTGACGCCTTTTTCATTGCCGCCAACCTGAACAATTGGTAGCGCTATCTCTTCTTTCCGCATCATCTGAATGACCTTCACAAATTTGTTCAGGTCCAATGATGGATCTTTTTTTGTTTCATTTTTCAGGAAATCAAAAAACGCAGTGAGCACCTGCATTTGCCAGTGGTTGTCATTGGATTTCATGATGACGCCAAGCATGCCTGAATCGCGGATGATCCTTTCCAGCAACTGTTGCAGTGTGATGTTGCTGATATTACCCAGCATGTTTTCGATGAATTTGCCGGTTTGCGCGAGTTCATCAGAAATATTTTTTTCAAAAAGGCTCCCTGCGATGGAGTTGGTCTTGATGTTGATGATGTTCCTGAAACCGGAGACATCTTTTTTATAAAGCCGCTGCGTGTTTTCAATGCTCATTTTGGCAATCTCCAATGGACGCACTGAGAACCAATCGTAGTGAAGGATTTCAAACAGCATCTGGTCTCCGCTGAAGGCCGTGTCCATTTCTGCATCAAGGTATTCGAGCAGTCGAATGATTTTTTTGATCAGGGGAAGGTCCAATAAATTGATGTTTCGCTTGCTGTAAAACAGGATGTTCCTGCATTTCAGGAATTCAGCCAGTTCCTCACCATATTTGTTTTCCTTGTAGATGACAGCGATTCTCTGTGGCGATGTTCCACTCTGGACAAGGGTTTCAATGGCTTTGGTGATGCCAATCATTTCCTCTCTGGCATTCCTCCAAGCGTTGACATGGGGTAAATGCGTCATGTTTTTCAGTTCATCCCTTCCAGACAGCAGTGTTTTGCTCAATCCATTGATATGATGGATCAATCGTTCCTGGTTTTTGTCGATCAGGGTCTTCGAAACATCAAGGATCGGTTGGATGGACCGGTAGTTTTCGGTCAGCATGATGGTCTTGATGTTGGGGAACTTTTTCATGAAGACCAGCATGTTCTCTACGTTGGCTCCTTGAAAGCGAAAGATCGACTGGTCATCATCTCCCACAACAAAAATGTTTGGCTCATCCCAATAACTGATCAGCATTTCAACCAAAGTGTTCTGGGTACCGCTGGTATCCTGGTACTCATCCACCAATACATATTGGAACTGTTCCTGGTATTGTGCCAGGATTTGGGAATTGTTTTTGAAAACGTCAATCACCCAATTGATCATGTCGTCGAAATCGTAGCGTTTGCGGTCCTGCATCATTTTTTGGAACTTGTTAAATTCCTTGACGCCGGCTTCCAGCTTCGACATCTTTTCTATTTCAGCATTGATGCTTTCTTGTTTAAGATCGCCGGCATTGAACTGCCCCGTTTTACGTTTGTAGATGTATTCCTCCCTGTTGGGAAGATCGTTGAGGTAAGCATTGATGGCATCCAGGATCAGTTGTGCATCCCATCCCTCCCTTTTCATGGTGCTGAAGAGCTGACGGAGGTTCTTGGTTTCAAAATATACATCGCTGCGGTAGCGCTTCAGTGGATGGTTTTTGGGGAACTGATCGATCAATTCCCGCATCAGGGCAATGGACTCCAAGTCTGAGATGGCCTCGAGGGAGTTTTTCTCAAAATAAGACAGGTTGTCTTGGATGACTTGGTTACAGAAAGAATGGTAGGTATGGATATTGACCTTGTATGCATCTGGGCCGATGATCTTCAGCAGACGCTTCCGCATGGCCACCGCACCTGCATCCGTATAGGTCATGCAGAGAATATTGTGCGGCAGGGTATCAGTTTCCATCAGGATTTTCCCGATGCGGATGGCCAGGATCTGGGTTTTACCAGTACCAGGACCTGCTATCACCATTACTGGTCCTTCAATTGTATCAACCGCCTCTTTTTGCGCAGGGTTGAGTTTGGTGTATTCGTTTTGGTAGGTGGTGAGGAGCATGGGGTTGAAGGGGAATTTTAATTCGACAAGTTACAACAACAAGTGCAATCTGTTTGTTAATCAGTTTGAAATCAATATTGAATTTTCTTCAACCTCCCAGCCTTGGGCTTGTAAACTCAACCTCTTTAAAAATGTCAGTATATTCTCTCAAAAAAACCCAATTCATCCCCATTTCTCTCGACGCTGCATGGGATTTCTTTTCGCACCCCAAGAATTTAGCGGTGATGACGCCGGAATACCTGAACCTTAAATTCACGAACGAGTTGTATGGAGATGAGATGTATCCCGGGCAGGTGATGACATACAATGTAAGACCCGTTTTGGGCATCCCCATGTTTTGGATGACAGAAATCACGCATGTCATGCCCAAGAAATATTTTGTGGATGAACAGCGGTTCGGGCCCTATGCCATGTGGCACCACCAGCACCATTTTGAAGAAGTGGAAGGAGGAATCCTGATGACTGACCTGATCCACTACAAGGCACCCCTTGGATTTTTAGGAGACATAGCGGTGGCCCTCTTCATTAAAAAGCAGCTGGAAGGAATATTCGAGTTCCGTAAGAAGAAGGTCGAGGAATTGTTTCCAAAGAAATAGGTTACCCAGGCATCCTGGATATATACTTCTCAATCTGTTTGATCTGGTCAATGACCTGATCTGTAGTAGGTTTCTGGGCCTTTGCTTTTTTGAAGAAATCTTTGGCAGCACGGAATTCACGCTTTTGCATCATGATTTGACACATCTGAAGGTATGCCAGTGCTGAACTTTCCTTGTCCGGGATGCCCAAGCGAATGGCAGAGCGAATCAGGCTTTCACCCTCTTTCATGTTGCCCCTTTGCATGGCCATCATACCCAACTGTAGTTTATTGGCTCCTTCGGCCTCCTTCATGGGAAGACCTAGGTCGAGGCTTTTTTTCATGTGCTTTTCCGCCGAGTCAAAGTCTTGCTTGGACATGGCGATATTCCCTTTCAAGGTAAAATATACTGCACGGATGGGCTTGTAGAGCAAGTTTGGATATTTGATTCCATTGAGAATCTTTTCAGCTCCTTCAAAATCACCCCCTTCCAGGTATTCCTGGATCAGTCTCAATGGGCCGATGAAAAAATGGGTGAAAATGCAAAGCACTGCGATAATGTAGAGTGCCAATGAGGGCAAGAAACCCGCCCAAATATTGAAGAAAATGGCCAGTGCCAGCGCCAGGATCCCTATGTTGAGGCGGTATTTGATGAAAATGTTATAAAATTTCATAGGGAACAAAGATAATCAAAGGAGATTAACAAGGTTGAGGAATCCTGTAATATTGTAGAATCTTGTTTTTATGTTCAAGGACCTTAACTAATGTAAGATCATGCATTGTATCCGAAGGAATCGGAACTTAGGTGCATCTATAATGGAGTAATTTGAATGAAGCGGAACTCATAAGCGGTTTGAGGCAGGGGGATGAACCTGCTTTTAGGTGGTTGGTGAACAACCTCAGCCACCGCTTACATCATACCGTATTGAACATTGTGCAGGACAGTGATGATGCTGAAGACGTGCTGCAGGAAACCTTTATTCAGGTACATGGGTCGATTGGGTCATTCAAGGGAGAATCAAAACTTTCCACTTGGGTGCAGAGAATCGCCATCCGAAAGGCCTTGGAAAAATTGAGGAAAAGGAAGACCAGGCAAAGGCTACACGCTATCATTCCTTGGTGGATGCCCGAAGAAAAAAGAAGTATGGATGTGGTGGAAATGAATCCGGGCATTGCTGCAGAAAACAAGGAAAAAGCGACTGCCTTGTACAGAGCGATTGGTAAACTGCCGGAAAAACAACAACTGGCGTTCACGTTGATTCGGATTCAAGGCATGAAATATGAGGAAGCAACAGTCATCATGGGGTTGGGGGTCAAGGCGATTGAATCCTTGCTGAGCAGGGCAAAAGAAAACCTAAAAAAGAATCTTGAGCAATATTACACACCATAAAACAATTGTAATGAAAAACAGATCAACCGGCATACTCGAAGACCATCTTCAGTTGTTGGATAATATCCAGGAGGTTGGAACGGACGAGTTTTTTTATACCAGGTTAAAGGCAAGAATGGAAGCCCGGAATGCCGGTGAGGAATGGGGCTTTGTAGTCAGGCCTGCAATGGCCATTGCCGCATTATCACTTTTGTTGATATTGAACGGTTTTCTTTTGTTTCAATTTTCATCAACAGAAAAAAGCCAAACAGAAGGCTATTCAATACAGCGTTTTGCAGCTGATTACAATCAATCCATCAATTCAATTTATTAAACCGTTGTCATCATGAACAATGCCAATAAAAATAAACTCCTCACATGGTTGGTAGCTACCCTGCTGGTGGCCAATGCTGTAACCATATTGTTCTTCTGGATCAACAAGCCTCCAAAGATGAAAGATGCAAAAGGATCTCCACGAGAGTTTTTGGTCCACGAGCTTGAACTGGATTCAAGTCAGTTGCTTGCTTTTCAGGATTTAATCGAGGAGCATCAGACATCAGCAAGGTCGTTGAAAAAGGATATCAGGATTGCCAAAGAAAATCTATTTCAGCTGCTCAAACAGCCTATGATTGCTGATACCCAGAAAAAAAAGACTGTTGAGGCCATCACCAGCAAAATACAGCAACTGGAGTTGCTCAATCTTGAGCATTTTCAACAAGTAAGGGCCCTTTGCAATGACAAACAAAAGATAAAATTTGATGGATTGCTGGATCAGCTTGCCGTCATGATGGCTGAAGCCAGACCGCCTAGAACAGGCATGCCACCACCACCTCCGAACGAAGAAGGCCATCGTCCTCCTCCTCCAGACAAATATTAATCACCTGCATTAAATCTTAAACATGAATACGAAAAACAGTTTTTTCACCTTATCAGCCTTGATCATTCTTGGCTTGGCTTGCAAGAAAGCTGCAACTTCAAGTCCTTCAACCCCCTCAACTCCTTCAACCCCGTCAACGGTCCCTGACGTTTATAAAAAGATTTACGGCGCCACCAGCATCACTTCTGATGGAACTTTTATTACGATCAAAAGCAGTGGTACACCAGACCACAAGAGTGCCTATTATCCAACAACCAATCCACTGTATGAAAATTTCAGCGGGGTCACTTTTGGCGGAAAAACATTTGTCAAGAATCCCAATTCCATCAATACCCTGTCATATACCTTCAAGATTCCGATCAATCCTGCCGAAGCAAGCAGCAAAAAGCCAACCCCTTTGGGCCCCATCGGTGTAACAGTTAATGGAGTGCCATTCTTCAACCAGTACGCTGGTCCTAATCAACCTTTGACCGGGGAAATGGCGAGTTTTGACCAAAGCTGGGGACATCCTGCTCCCGGCGGCATGTACCATTATCATGTTGAACCACTTTACCTGACGCAAACAAAGTTGAACAAGTCAGCCTTGTTGGGTTTTCTGTTGGATGGCTTTCCTGTATATGGTCCAGAAGAGAATGGCGCGAAGGTGACCAATGCCAGTCTGGATGCCTACCACGGACACAAACACGCCACGGCTGATTATCCTGCTGGTATTTATCATTATCATATCACTGATGCAGATCCTTATATCAATGGAAATGGTTTCTTTGGAACAGCCGGTACGGTTTCAAATTAGTTGGTTTGCCTTTTGCCTGATTGTTTTGATGGGATGCAAGATGCAGCCCAAGGGCATTAAGCAAGTTGAATTTTATCCGGGCACGAAGGATACCCTTTCGGTATCTTCTTTCTACAACGGATTGGAACATGGATCATTCAAAAGGTATCATGAGAATGGTGTTTTGATGGAGCAGCGCTACTATGTGCAGGGCGTGAAAACCGGGGCTTTGAAACGGTATTGGAGCAATGGGAAAATCCAATCGCATTATTTTTTTGCCAATGGAGAATACCAGGGCACTTGCCGGGAGTGGAATCCGGAAGGGAAGCTGGTTCGGGAAATGAATTACGAAAGGGGATATGAATCAGGGCCACAAAATACTCCCGATTTTACACCTATTTTCTTGACGGGGTCTTCAAAGATTGAAAATACCATCACCCATACCATCGGTAGCTTTGATCTAAAAAACCAGGATGGGCATGCATATTCTGAAAAAGATGTGCAGGGGAAAATTCAGGTGGCCAATTTCTTTTTTACTGGGTGTGGGAGCATCTGTCCTGGCATGATGACCAAGATTGCCAAACTCAACCATGCATATGAAAAGGATTCCGCGGTAGTATTTCTATCATTTTCTGTCACTCCCTGGCGCGACAGCGTTTCAAGGTTGAGAGAATACGCCAACACCAACAAGATCATTGCTCCCAATTGGCATTTGCTTACTGGCCCCAAGGCGGATATCTATAAGCTTGCCCGCAGGTCTTATTTTGCAGAAGAGGCATTGGGTTTTACCAAGGACAGCACAGATTTTTTGCATACCGAACATGTATTGCTGGTAGATAAAACCGGAAGAATCAGGGGCATCTACAATGGTACGCTCGACCTGGACATGGAGCAGCTTGCAAAGGATATCAAGCTATTGAAAGCGGAAGATGAAGACTGATCAATTCGGACTGATAAACAGCTTATCGTACAAAAACAACCTCTTCAAAAGGCAGTCTTTTTCGCTCTCCGTGGATGCCTTTTTCAGTGCCTTTTCCTATGGATACAATCATGTTGACCTCAGCGCCGGCAGGAAGACCCATCAATTTTTTTACCCGTTTTGAATCAAAGCCTTCCATTGGGCAGGTATCAAATCCGTGCGCAGAGATGGCCAGCATAAAGGTTTGCGCCGCGAGTGCACAGGACTTGTGCACAATCACTTTTTGATCACGGCTGCCCGAGATGCGCGCAAAAGGATTGTTGAATCCTTTGATGAAACAAACAACTTTCCTGATCAGTGTCATGAAGCCAAACCAGTCTTGTGCGTATACCACCGGCATCAGCTTCCCATAATAATCCAATCCGCGTTGTTGTCTTTTGGTAGGCGCATTGTCTACAATCGTGGCCTTGAAATTGTTGTAATTCCATTTGGCATGGGCTTTCCAATGGTCTTGTCTTGTAACAAATACCATCAGGTGTTTAGCTGTCTTTGCGGCTGATTGTCCCAAACAAAGGGGTGTGAACTTTTCCCTCAATTCCTCCGATTTGATCCAATAGAACTCCCACAACTGCATGTTGCTGCTGTTGGGGGATAAAATGGCCAGCTCCAGGCTTTTCCTGATGACTTCATCGGGAACGTCCACTGCTGGGTCATAACTGCGGTTGGATCTTCTGCTGTTGACAATGGCTTCAAATGCTTCTTGGTACACGGGAATGATTTAGACAGCAAAGGTACTGCGCATTTCTTGATTCATTTTTACAATAAAATATACCCTGAAAATCAATCCATCAGAATGTAGATTGCAATAAATTGTGCGCATTAAAATTTCTCAATGATGTCCTGCTTCCAAAATGCACTAAAACGATTGTTAAATATTCCTCTGTTAGCCATTTTCATTTTTTCATCAGCCACAGCAAAAGAAAGGGTTTTTGATATCTGCGTGTATGGAGAAACGCCTGCAGGCATCACAGCTGCATTGCAGGTGGCCAAGATGGGCAAATCGGTAGTGTTGATCAGTACCAACAATCATGTTGGCGGAATGGCCACTTCGGGGCTCACTGCAACCGACCTGAACAATTTCAGGATTGCAGGAGGTTTTACAAAAGATTTTTACCAAAGGATTTATACCCATTACCTTGATTCATCGGCCTGGCGTGCGGAGGGGCGTGCTGAGTTTTTTGAACGCTCTAAAAAAAGAACATATACCGGCAAAAATGATTCGCTTAAAATTCAATGGGTCTATGAGTCTGGCATTGGTGAAAAAATCTTCAAACAGATGTTGCATGATCATGGTGTTAATGTGATCTACAACCAGCGCATCAACCTCAAGTCTGCGCCAATAAAAGAGGACGGGCGTTTGAAAATCATCAGCATGGAAAGCGGGATGAAGATTGCTGCAAAAATGTTCATTGATGCGAGTTATGAGGGTGATCTCATGCGCATGGCGGGGCTCTCTTTTAAGGTTGGCCGTGAAAGCAATGCTACCTATGGCGAAACCATGAATGGTATTCGAATGGGGCATGTGGTAGGCAATGGCAAAACATCCATCGATCCTTATGTCATTCCAGGAAAGCCTGAAAGCGGATTATTGCCTTTTATTGATCCGAAGCCCAATGGTGATGAGGGTACCGGTGATGACCGCACACAAACCTATTGCTATCGGTTGACACTGACCAACGATGCTGCCAACCGCATTGATGTGGAGAAGCCCAAAAACTATAACCCGCTTTGGTATGAGTTTCTGGTAAGAATGATTGCGCTCAATCCTGACATTTCTCTGAGCAGTATCATTTCTTTCACTCCCATGCCCAACAAAAAAACGGATACCAACCAGGGAAATTTTGTAGGAAATTCATATGCATGGCCCAATGCGGATCATGCAACCAGGATTGAGATTGCCGCAAAGCACAAAGACTATTCCATGGGGCTGATTTGGTTTCTTGGCAACGATGAACGACTGCCCTTGGCCATGCGCATGGAAATGAAAACCTGGGGATGGCCAAAGGATGAGTATCTCGATACCGATCATTTCCCATATCAGGTATATGTGAGGGAAGCCAGAAGGTTGATCAGCGACTATGTCATGACAGAACAAAACTGCAATGGTGAAAGGCCTGTGAGTGATCCGGTTGCCCTGGCTACCTATCCTTTGGACTGTCATTATGTTGCACGCGTGTTGGATGCGCAGGGCAAGGTCAGGATTGAGGGTGGATATGGAAAGCAGAAGTCAACCTATTATGGTATCAGTTTCCGCTCCATCATCCCCCAAAGAAAAGAATGTTCAAATTTGCTGGTGCCTGTATGTTTGTCTGCATCACATGTGGCCTATAGTTCCATTCGAATGGAACCGGTCTACATGGTACTCGGACAATCCGCCGCCACAGCAGCAGTCATGGCTTTGGAAAAAAACATCGATGTGCAGGATCTTTCCTACGAAAGCCTGAAAGCGCAGTTGTTGAAAGATGGACAGGTATTGTCTTTGGAAAGAAAAATCACAGCAGACATTGTTGTGTATGGTGGAACATCTTCTGCCGTCATTGCTGCCGTGCAGGCTATACAAATGGGGAAATCGGTGGCGGTTGTTTCTCCTGATCTGCATTTGGGAGGATTGTCATCCAATGGCCTGGGCTATACCGATACTGGCGACAAGACCGTCATTGGCGGATTGGCCAGGAATTTCTACCACCGCTTGTACAACCATTATCAAACAGACAGTGCATGGAAATGGCAGCAGCGCAATGCGTTTGGCAACCGTGGGCAAGGAACTGTTGCCAATGATACGGCCTACAAAACCATGTGGTTGTTTGAGCCCCATGTGGCTGAAGCCGCCTTTGAACAGATGATCAACGAAAACATGATCATGGTTTACCGAGACCGATGGCTTGACCGTTCTCCTGGGGGAGTAAACATGAAAGGCAATAAAATCCTTTCCTTTAAAACGCTGGATGGGTTGGTTTTTGCAGGGAAAGCATTCATTGATGCCACATACGAAGGGGATTTGATGGCTGCTGCAGGAGTGGAATATGCTGTAGGAAGGGAAGCGGCTGTTCAATATGGCGAACAATTCAATGGTTTTAATGGTGTGCAAACGGAGGTGTTTCACCACGCGCACCATTTCAAACAGAAGATTGATCCTTACAAAATTCCAGGCCTTCCTTCAAGCGGCTTGCTACCTGAAGTCAGCGCTGCGCCTCCGGGGGAAAAGGGTGATGGCGACAATAAAATCCAAGCCTACTGTTACCGCTTGTGCATGAGTACAGCACCAGCCAACAGCATTCCATTTCCCAAGCCGGAGGGCTATGATCCAAAGCGCTATGAAATTCTTTCACGGCTTTTTGCAGCAGGTTGGCGCGATGTGTTTCCAAAGTTTGATGCAGTTCCCAACAAGAAGACGGACACCAACAACCATGGGCCTTTCAGCAGCGATTTTATTGGTGCCAATTACGATTATCCCGATGCTTCTTATGTGCGCAGAAAAGAAATCATAACTGAGCATGAACGCTACCAGAAGGGTTATCTCTATTTCATGGCCAACGATCCCTCCGTTCCCAAAGATATTCAACAACAGTTCAATAGCTATGGATTGGCAAAGGATGAATTTGTTGACAATGGTGGATGGCCTTATCAGCTCTATGTCAGAGAGGCCAGGAGGATGTTGGGTGATTTTGTCATGTCAGAAAAAGATGCACTGGGCAAGACTGACATCAAGCGTCCTATCGGCATGGGATCTTATTCCCTTGATTCACACAATACACAACGCTATGTGACGGCTGAGGGATATATTCAGAATGAGGGAGATATTGGTGTGAAGCCTGACAGGCCTTATTCCATTGACTTTGGTGCCATCACACCCAAGGAGAAGCAGTGCTCCAATTTGTTGGTATCTGTTTGTGTTTCCAGCACACATATTGCTTATGGATCCATCAGGATGGAACCGGTATTCATGATCCTTGGCCAGTCTGCTGCCATAGCAGCATCATTGGCCATTGACAAGAAAACCACAGTACAGCAGGTTCCTTATGATGTGTTGGAAAATGAAATGATCAAGGCGGGACAAATTCTACGCAAATAAAAAATCCTTCTGGGGAATATGTAATTCCCCAGAAGGATTCATTTCCTGATGCTAAAATCAGATCAGGATTGCTTTTATTTTTTCAAAGTGGCAATAACCTCTAGGTTGGCTTTTCTGATTTGCGCCTCGTTGAGTTTCACAACCTTCCTATCGTATGTCATGATGCCATTGATTTCACTTTCGACATCAGTGGTCTGGGTATAGACGGCCGCGGAATAGCCAAACGGAATCAGTTTTTTCAGCTTCTCTGTAAGATCAACATATGCCTTTGTGGCTTCTTCACTGGTTTTGTATTGCACATATCCCCAGTTGCGGTTGGTCTCCCATACGTGGTTGTCTTGGACCAACCCAATGCCACCGTATTCGCCCAATACATTGACGCGTTTTGAATCAAACAATCCCATCACAGGTTCAGGATAGTTGTGGATATCAATCATGTCTCCAACATCATAATGGTTTCCACCGCTGGCAGGGTTCACAAGCCTGGACGGATTGTAATTCTTGGTCCATTCAATGATTTCTGGCCAACATCATAATGGTTTCCACCGCTGGCAGGGTTCACAAGCCTGGACGGATTGTAATTCTTGGTCCATTCAATGATTTCTGGTGTTTTGAACTGGCCCCATGCTTCATTGAAGGGAACTGTTACGACTACCGAAGGATTGGAATAGGTCAGGTCCATGATCTCTTTCCATTCCTGCATAAAATTCTGCTCTGACATTTTGCTGCGTTGCAACTCCTGTCCATTGAAATAATTGCGTGTCTGCCATTTGGGATTGGCATCCCCGCTGGGCATGTCTTGCCACACCAGGATTCCTTCCCGGTCGCAATGGTAGTACCATCTTGCAGGTTCCACTTTCACATGCTTGCGGATCATGTTGAAACCAAAGTCTTTTGTTTTCTTGATGTCATACACAAGCGCTTCGTCGGTTGGTGCAGTATACAGTCCGTCAGGCCACCAGCCCTGGTCGAGCGGGCCAAACTGGAAATAGTCTTTGTTGTTCAACTGCATGCGGAAAATGCCATTGGCATCTTTTTGTGTTGAAATCTTGCGCATCCCAACATAGCTTTTCAACTTGTCTGTTGAAACACCATTGTGCAGGATGGAAACTTCCATGTCGTACAGGAAAGGTGACTCCGGGCTCCACAATTTTGCATTGGGAACAGCAACGGTTACTTCCTGTCCAACCACAGCCTTTCCTGTGCCGATGAGTTTGCCATTGTCCATCACTTTTACTTCGATAAGATCATTGGCAGATGTGCCGGTTGTAGAAGCCATTACAGCAATATTTCCACCATCAATATTGGGCACTGTTTTTAATGCGGATACATGCGATGCCTCAACGGGTTCAATCCAAACAGTTTGCCAGATGCCTGTTACAGATGTATACCAAATTCCTTTGGGAAGGCTTACCTGTTTGCCCCTCGGCTGAAAACCCTGGTCGGTAGGGTCCCAAACCTTGACGACAAGCTTCTGTGCTTTGTCTTTCACAATGAATGGTGTAATGTCCAGGCTGAAAGGGGTATAGCCACCCTGGTGTGCGCCTACTTTGACATCATTGATCCATATATCAGCCTTCCAGTCAACAGCCCCAAAATGCATCACAAGCGATTTATTTTTCCATGCTGTCGGAACGGTGAAGGTTCGGTGGTACCAGAGCTCGTTTTTATCGCCTACCATTTTTTGTACACCGGACAGGCTGGACTCAATCGCAAAGGGCACAAGGATCTTGCCATCAAAGGCAGCAGGTTCGTTGCTTCCTTTTGGAAGAATCGCATAATCCCAGGCACCGTTCAGGTTCTGCCATTGATCACGCACCATTTGCGGGCGTGGGTACTCAGGCAAAGGATTGGCTGGGTCAATTTTTTCAGCCCATTGGGTTTTGATTTTATCTCCAGTGGGTTTCCAGTCTTGGGAAAATGAAAATGAATGAAGAAGCGAGAAGGCGGCAATTGCCAGGAAATATTTCATGTGCAGGCATCAATTTGTTCCCACTAATTTATGAAATTATGCAAGGAAATGCTGTTAGAGTTTCTGATCATCGAATGAACGGCAGTTTTATTCAAATAAAATCAAGAAATTATAGCGGAA
Source organism: Chitinophagaceae bacterium (assembly GCA_021299175.1). Classification (GTDB taxonomy): domain Bacteria; phylum Bacteroidota; class Bacteroidia; order Chitinophagales; family Chitinophagaceae; genus Pollutibacter. Next base: position 513 of record JAJTFY010000001.1, on the reverse strand, counting down.
AGTGAATATTTTTACGCCTAGATGAGGTTATTTTTTCGGTTAGTATTTATTGTCATTTGCGCAGCTCCTTCATTGCTGTTAGCCCAATCGAATAATACGGGACTGGTCAAGGGTACGTTGAAAGATTCCACCCTTTCACTAAAGGGGGCTACTGTTTCAGTATTGAAAGGGAAGGACTCGACCCTCTTGAGGTATGGAATGTCCAATGCCAATGGCGATTTTCAGATTGGAAATCTTCCTTTTGGGAGTTATCTCCTGCGCATTACCTATTCAGGATACCAGCAGGTTGACCAGCTTTTTGAGTTGAGCGAAGCGTCTTCCGAAAAAAATATGGGTATCATCCCAATGGTAAAGTTCTCTACCGTGCTGGATGGCATCATCATTAGGGCCGCTGCCATGGCCATCAATGGAGACACCACTGAATTCAATGCCAGCCAGTTCAAGACCATTCCCAATGCATCCACCGAAGACCTGTTGAAAAAAATGCCTGGGGTTGAAGTAGACCGCGATGGA
>JAJTFY010000046.1 GCA_021299175.1 Chitinophagaceae bacterium | reverse complement strand
GTCAGTCTTTACTACATTTCCGGGCTGTGCTTTTGATTTGCCGGAAAGATCCTTGTAGAAACCATTGTCTACAATCAAGAGAAAATCTTCATCGTTTTCCTTGCTGATGGTAAGTCCATGACCTGCAGGAAATTGAGTTCCCCAGGAATCCAACAGCTGGCCAGACTTATCGAAAATGAGGATATTATTGTGTGTGTCATCACCCACCATGATCAGACGACCTTTGCTGTCCTGCACCATCTCGTGGCAGTTGATCACCGGGTGGGTGCTGGCACTGATCTTTGCCCATCCCTTGTCAACCTTATAGGTGAATCCATTGTGTCCTATGATCAGTTCGTCTGGTTGCCTGTTCTTGTCAAGAATGGAAAAGGCAAATGATTTGCTGGCAAGCAATCCGGCGGATGCAAACGCTGTCGACCGGAGGAAGGTTCTTCTATTTTTCATTGGATGAATTTAGGTAAAAAAAGGGAATAGTTATTTGAACTACATTTGAAAAATGCTTGGAAAAATCGACCTGAACTGCGACATGGGCGAAGGCTTTGCAACCGATGCACTGATCATGCCCTTGATCAGTTCGGCCAATATTGCCTGTGGATACCATGCCGGTGGGGGAGAACTGATGCAACAGACCATTCGCCTAGCGATGCAACACCAGGTTGCCATCGGCGCACACCCCTCTTTCAATGACCGGGATGGTTTTGGAAGAAGGGAGATGCAGTTGTATGGTGAAGAAATTCATGAGATCGTCAGCAATCAGGTCAACAGCATCCTGAAAGCAGCGGAAGCCGAGGGCGCAAAACTATCCCATGTCAAGCCACACGGTGCACTCTACAATATGGCGGCAAACGATCCAATGGTAGCCGATGCCATATCAAGGGCGATAAAAGAAATTGATGCCTCACTGATTGTGTATGGATTGCCCGACAGCGCTTCCGAATCATCCGCAAAAGCCCATGGATTAAAGTTTTACAGGGAAGTTTTTTCAGACAGGACCTATACCAATGAAGGAAGACTGACGCCACGCCAACAGCAAAATGCCTTGATTGAAACAGTGGAGCAATGCATTGCACAGGTCTTGCAAGTCGTGGTCCACCAAACCATAAAATCCACAGACGGGCAGGAAATTTCCATACAAGCTGACACCATCTGTATCCATGGAGATGGGGAACATGCCGTGGCATTTGCACAACTGATTAAACAATCCTTGGACCAACAAGGCATCGCTATCAAACAATGAAAAGAATATTATCCCGGCTCAGCCATTCACCCATCATTGCCGCAGCCTTCCTGATGGCCACCTCCGCAATTGGTCCGGGTTTTCTCACCCAAACCGCTGTGTTCACCAATACCCTGCTCGCAAGCTTTGGGTTTGTGATCCTGATTTCCATCATTTTGGACATCGGCGCACAAATGAACATCTGGAAAATCCTTGGTGCATCGGGCATGCGGGCACAGGAACTGGCCAACAAGGTCTTTCCTGGTGCCGGTTATTTTCTAACCTTCCTGATTGTGGTGGGTGGTCTTGCCTTCAATACCGGAAACCTTGCAGGGGCAGGCTTGGGGCTGAATGTGCTCACCGGGTGGAGTACGGAAACAGGGGCAGTAATCAGTGCAGCCATTGCCATTTTGATCTTTGTGAACAAGCAATCGCTCAGGTGGATGGACCTGTTTGCAAAAGTATTGGGGCTGGTGATGATCCTGCTAACGCTTTATGTAGTCTTTGTTGCTTCACCACCCATGGGAGAGGCCATCAAAAAGACGTTTGTACCTGACAAAATTGACTTCATGGCCATCATCACCTTGGTGGGTGGAACGGTAGGGGGATACATCAGTTTTGCGGGAGCACACCGGCTGATTGATGCAGGGCTGACCGGACCCGAGCACACAAAAGAAGTCAGTAACTCCGCTGTTTCAGCCATCCTGCTGGCCTCCATCATGCGTGTGCTGCTTTTCCTGGCAGCCTTGGGTGTAGTCTCAAAAGGACTTTCCCTTGACAGCAGCAATCCTGCGGCATCTGTTTTTCAACTTGCTGCCGGAAAACTGGGCTACATGATTTTTGGTATCGTGATGTGGAGTGCAGCCATCACTTCGGTTGTCGGATCTGCGTACACCTCCATTTCCTTTTTTCGCTCCTTTCATCCGGCCTTTGAAAAAAACGAAAAGCCGATGCTGGTTGGTTTTGTGCTCATTGCCCTCATTGTTTTTATTGCTATCGGCAAACCGGTAAAAACATTGTTGATTGTTGGGGCATTGAATGGATTCATCCTGCCCATATCGTTAGGACTGATACTGCTTGCGGCATCCAACAAAAAAATAATAGGGGAGTATAAACATCCCCTATTCTTGAAAATATTTGGTCTGTTGGTCGTGGTGGCTACCTTGTACCTCAGTGTGAAAACAATCTCCAGTTTGTAAAAGCAGACAGTGGAGTGAATGGCTGTTTGTTCTAGCTGAACAGATACTCCACATCCTCTCTTGTCAGCGTCTTCACAAAACCATCGTCATCAGACACAAGGTCTTTGGCAAGGGCACGCTTCTTGTCTTGCAATTGCAGGATTTTGTCTTCTATCGTGTCCTTACAAATCATGCGATAGGCGAAGATGTTTTTGGTTTGCCCAATACGGTGCGTACGGTCAATGGCCTGTTGTTCAACAGCAGGATTCCACCAAGGGTCTACAATGTACACATAGTCTGCTGCCGTCAGGTTAAGACCCACACCACCCGCTTTGAGAGAAATCAGGAACACACGCACTTCATCATTTTTCTGGAAACTCTGTATGGCTTTTTCCCTGTCAACAGCAGAAGTGCTTCCATCGAAATATTCAAACTTCACGCCCAGCTCAGTGAGTTTTTCCCTGATCAATCCCAGCATACCAAGGAATTGTGAGAATACCAGGGCCTTGTGATTGCCAATGTTTTCTGTGATTTCCCTTGACAACTCATCCAGCTTGACGGAAACATTCGGCATCTGTTCGGTCTCGTTCATGATGGCCGGTGAATCACAGATCTGGCGCAGTTTCATCAAGCCTTGCAAGATGGTCAGCTGTGATTTCTGGATGCCCTGCTCCTTGATAACTCCTAAAATCTTGTCGCGGTAATCGTTCCGGTATGCGTCGTAAATATTGCGTTGCTCCTCTTCCATTTCACAGAACAAGATGGTCTCTGTTTTTTCCGGAAGGTCTTTTGCCACCTGCTCTTTGGTACGCCTAAGGATGAAAGGGAACAAGAGTTTTTTGAGGTGTTCTTTGTGCTCTCTTTCGCCAAACTTATCGATGGGCGTGGCGAACTCATTCCTGAAATATTCCACACTGCCGAGCATCCCAGGATTCAGGAAGTTCATCTGCGCATAGATATCAAAGGTATTGTTCTGCAGAGGAGTACCACTCATGCAAAGCCTGTTTTTTGCATTCAGCAAACAAGCCGCTTTGGTCACCTTGCTCTGCGGATTCTTGATGGCCTGTGATTCATCCAATACGATATAATCAAAATTGGTTTCAAGCATGAACTTGATATCACTGCGGAGGGTACCGTAGGTGGTGATGACCACATCATGGTCGACAAATATTTTCTTGTCGCGGATCCTTTCACCACCATGGTGGATGCGGTAAGTCAACTTGGGAGTGAATTTTTTGATCTCATTTTCCCAGTTGAACATCAATGTAGTGGGACATACAACAATGGCCGTCATGGTTTCATTGTTGTCTCGGAAACGTTGCAGTGAAGACAAGGCCTGTATGGTTTTACCAAGACCCATGTCATCGGCCAAGATACCGCCCCAGCCCACTTCCGTGAGATAGTTCAACCAATGATAACCAGCAACCTGATATGGCCTGAGAATCTCTGCCAATTGTGTTGGAGGATCAACTTCATTGATCCTGTTGAAAGACCTGAGCCGTTCATATTTTTCTTCCAGCTTGATCATGACCTCTGTTTCATCAATGTTGTTGTAGAGTTCATCAATGACACTGAGGTGATACTTTGAAAGCCTTAGCTGGTCTGTTTTTCCTTCTCCTACCCTAAAGAGCAAAGAATATTTTTTCAGCCACTCGTCGGGCAGAATACCAAGGGTTCCATCGTTCAGCTGAACAATTTGTTGCTTGTTGTTGAGGGCACGCTTGATCTCTTCGATGGATACTTTTTGATCGCCAAATATGATCTCCACTTTTGCATCAAACCAATCCACGCCATTGCTGATCTGTATCCTGGTCTGCGGTTTCGCGGTATTGAACCTGTAATTTTTCAAGACCTCAAAGCCAATGACAGGCACCTGGAATTCCTTCATTGCATCTACAAACAAGAAGAACCAGTTGTTTCTCAATACTTCCGTTCCCTTCAACACCAGGTTGAAACTGTTTTCTGTATTGATGAAGTTGGAATGAAGCGAGCCCAGTTTTTTGACAAAATCCCTTTCCTTCTCCAGGTCTCTTTTGATCATTTTGATCTTTCCATTTTCGGGCAGAAAGATCGTTTCCTTGTCTGTATATTTTACTTCGTAACCCTGGTAAAGGAATACAGGTGTAAAGACCAGGTATTCATTTTTTTCCTGGAGTTGTAATTTGATTTCAGGCTCTCCGTTGAACAGCTCTGTCATCAAAGACTTGTCAAAATCAACTTTGTATTTTCTTGCAAATGGCAAGACTTCACGCTCCAGAAATTCAGGCCATTTTGAAAGGCTGATTTTCCTGTTTCTCTCCGGGATAAACGCTGTGATGGCTTCAAGATCTTCCAGCGAGTTCCAGCAATAAAACTTGTCGTTGAAGAGGGCCACCAGAGAGGAAGACCATTCGTTGGCGGAAAGTTCAATGTCCCACTCTTCAATCAATGCCACTGGCGTAATGGTTGCCTGTTTCTTTTCAAGCGCAACCTGCAATCCGGGTTTCATCCTTCCGCTTCCAATCCCGGCCTTCACCAGGTTGGCTGTTGTGAAAGGCTTGCCAGGTGATAGTTTCAGGAATAGGGTGCGTTCTGCATGCTCTGCAAACATCTTGACGATTTTGGGATGCAGGTATTCGTCGATGAGCAGGGTTGTTTCTGCAGGAAGGCCTTCTTCTTCCGAATAAATGATGTTTTCCCAAATACCGGAAAAAGGCGAATTGCGGCTGACATATTTATCAAGTTCTGAACGCTGTAATTTTCTGACGGCGTTCATCAGTGAAATATCTTCCGTGACCAACGCTGTGGTGGGCACATATTTGGAAAGGTCGATGTGTTCAACTTTTCCAAGGAACTCCATGTTTTCCTGATCAAACTCTCCACTGACCAACTCAACATTGAAGCCCGGATATTTACCGGGTGCTTCAATAAAAACTACGCCAAGCCTTTGTGATGAAACCACAGGTTCGCTGATGGCACTGACCACTTCAGCCACTTCTTCTTTTCGCTGAACCACAGGCTTCTCCTCAACAATAGGTGTTGTCACCCTTTTGACTGTTGGATCAAGCACCCTCAGGAAGGGCTTTCCATCTTTATAGGTAAATTCAAATTTTGTCTGCCAGTCGGGTTCATTCATGCTATACCCATAGATCCCCAACAACTTGTTCTTTTCCTTGTCCCAGTTGCGGATGGTATCAAAATACAAACTTCCGTATGCATTCAAGAGCTGTAGAAAAAGAATTGTTTTGTGTACACAGAGCGGATGTGTTTCCTCTGTACACTTGCAGGAAGTATCAAAATTGCGCTCCTCATTTCTCTGGATGACCATTGGAAAAACCTCACCATTGAGTTCAAGTTTGGCTTCAACCCTTTCATCTTTTGCGCTGATGATGGTGGCTTTTGTCGTCCTGAGTACTACCTCCGCTTTCTCACAAACCTCTTGGGTGGCAAGCATCCGAATGGTGCGGAGTTCAATCTGCTTCATCTTGATGACCGTATGCCGCTGATCGTATTTGATGGTATTGTCACCAATCATGTTCTTGTCTACAAGATCTTGCAGCTGCAACAAGGCAGCAGCTTCGTGCCTGCAGATATCACCAAGATTGTATGGGCAGGAGCAACGCAATGCCATGGCGCGCGGATCCTTGTATTTCTGCACATGAACCTTGTAAAAAGTGCTATAGTTATCGTCTTTGACCCTGAAACTTACTGCACCGAGAAGATCGTCGTATTCAATGAATTCAACATACCCTATCGCATGTATTTTTTTTCCACGACGGATGACTTCGTCCGTTCCGTTGTTGTAAATGAATTTCAGTAGATGCGATAATGACATGGACGATGTTGGGTTAATCTGCGAAATTAGTGCAAAAGAACCCTATTAAGGACTTGGGGTGCGTATATATTAATGAACCAGTTGTTCCAAGAAAATGTCCTCAAAAACTCCTATCTTTGTATGTTGGTTTTGCCTTTAATTATGCTCCATTGACCACCAACCTGTCCCCCCTGAAAATAGGAAGCACATTGGCCACATCGGCAGTCAGGCAATAGCGGATATCTTTTTCCAAACCATAGTTCATCAGGCGATGATAATGTGTGGCACCGCGGCGTTCCATGAAACCGAACCTGTCTTCTCCAGCTTCAAGGAACAGGCTTTCCGCCATCTTGGAAGCATCGCAATGGATTTCAACATGTGATTTTATCCTGTTGATCACAGCTCCAGCAAACATGGTGTCTTCCATATTGACCCTGTCTTTCCAAGCGGAGCATCCCAGGAAAACATCCTTGTCTGATGCCAACAAGTGATCACAAATAGCAGAAAGATTGGGGAATGATCCGGTGATGATTTCAGGCGCACCGCTGTCAAGGGCCATGTGCAAGAGCTTGGTTCCATTGGTAGTGGTCAACACCAACAGTTTATTTTCAATGAATTCCCTGGGGTATTCAAATGGAGAATTACCATAACTCAGTCCTTCAGCGACCCTGCCATCACGTTCACCGGCTGTAATGCCGTTGAGTTCAGCGCCGAGCTCTATGCAACGTGGTACTGTAGCCACAGGCATTACCGCCTCAGCGCCATTGTACAATGCAGTGGCAATGGTAGATGTGGCCCGCAAAACATCAATGATCACCACAACGCTATTGCTGATGTCATACAAGTTGAGGAGTGCAGGAGATAGGGATGTGAAAAGTTTTCTCTGTTGCGCGCCCATCAATCCTATTTTACAAATGGAAGCTGAACCACAACTGCCTTGATCTGTTTGTCGCGGATATCAATAAAAATTTCAGATCCAACAGCTGCAAATTCTGAAAGTACATAGCCCATGCCGATGCCCTTGTTGAGTGTTGGGGATTGTGTACCGGAGGTAACACGGCCAATGAGGTTGCCTTCTTCATCCCTGATCATGTAATCGTGGCGGGGGATGCCGCGGTCTATCATTTCAAAGCCAACCAGTTTTTTTTCAACACCGGTTTCTTTTTGCTTCTTCAAAAATGTGGAGGAAGTAAATTCCTTGGTAAACTTTGTGATCCATCCCAAACCCGCTTCCAGCGGCGTGGAATAATCATCAATATCATTGCCATAGAGGCAATATCCTTTTTCCAATCTCAGTGTATCGCGGGCACCCAATCCAACAGGCTTGATGCCTGATGCTGCGCCAGCCTCAAATATCGCGTTCCAGATCTTGACAGCATTGTCTCCCTCATCTTCAAAATAAATTTCAACACCACCTGCACCCGTGTAGCCGGTTGCACTCACCAACACATTGTCAACACCTGCAAATTTGCCTTTTGAAAATGTATAATATTTCATGTTGAGGATGTCCATCTCGGTGAGCGGTTGCAAAACCTTGGTGGCATTAGGCCCTTGAATGGCCAACAGACAGGTCTTATCTGAAATATTGTGCATTTCAACCTTTCCTTGATTGAACTCCTGAATCCAATCCCAATCCTTTTTGATGTTGGAAGCATTCACCACCAGCATGTAGACCTTGTTTTGTTCTACACAATACACCAGCATGTCGTCCACAATGCCTCCGTTCTGGTTGAGGATGCAGCTGTACTGCGCCTGTCCATTGATGAGTTTGGAAGCATCGTTGGAGCTGATCTGTTGGATCAAGGCCAGGGCATTTTCACCCTTCAGGATGAATTCACCCATATGGCTTACATCAAATACACCAACATTGCTGCGCACGGCCTGGTGTTCATCATTGATGCCAGTATAGGATATGGGCATGTTGTAGCCTGCAAACTCGGCCATTTTAGCGCCAAGTGCCTGATGGAGATGGGTGAAGGGGGTTGATTTCATGCTACAAAGTTAATAACAAAGCCCCGCAAAATACGGGGCTTTGAAAATATCAAAAACATTTGACAAATATTATTATCCTGAATACTGGACCAAGTTTTCATTGGAAGGAAAGACACCAATAGAATAAAAGTAGATAGTAATGATTTACTACTCACAACTTGATTGGTTTGGTTTTGGTTTAAAAGAAAAATGTATAGTGATTTTAATTGCAATTATTTTAGGTATTGTTTATACCAGTCGATATGTTTTTGATACCGGTGCACGATGTAGCTTGGTACAGACACCCCATGATTTTGGCCAGGATAAATAATCAACGATGTTGGAATGCCTTCATGCTTGAATGCCTGATACATCTGCTCTGCACCAGCAACAGGAACATTAAAATCATTTTGACTGGCCATGAACATGGTTGGCGTTTTGATTTTGTCTACATTGAAAAATGGATATGACAACTCTGTCCATTTTTTAGGATTTTTCCAGGGAGCCCCAAGTTCCTCATCATACTGTTTTACATACTGATCGGTTCCATACATGGTGAACTGGAAAGAACTTCCTGCACCACTTACTGCTGCTTTGAACCTGGTATCAGTTGCAATGGTGTAGTTGGTCAAAATTCCACCATAGCTCCATCCGCCTATGGCCAGTCTGGTTGAATCAGCTACACCCATTTTAATCAGGTAATTGGCTGCCCCAACAATATCCTTCACTTCCTTATTTCCCCAATCGCCATATATTGCTCTGGAGTATGCGTAACCCCTACCACTGCTTCCCCTGTAGTTTACAGCTGCAACTGCAAAACCTGCTGCTGCAAGCATCTGCCTCGATTGATCAAATGAAAATTCATCCTGTGCTACAGGTCCGCCATGGATGAAAAGCACCAATGGAAGGTTTTTGGCTGCAGCATCAGGCAGATATAAGATGCCAGATACAAGATTTTTATCGGCAGAAACAGATTGGAAACCCTGTACATGAATCTTTTTAATGGAGGAAAGGAAGCTGTCCTGAATATGGGTTAGTTTTCTTGTTTTCCCGTTTTCCAGTGTATAGATCTCCGCAGGTGTATGCGGATCGCTGAACAACATCACAACCTGACCAGCATCATTGCTTTGAAGGTTGCTATATACCGCATCCTCAGATGTTATCTTGGTATATCCCTTTCCTGATAAATCCAGTTGGATAATGTTCTGCTTCCTGTCGTCTTCTATAATTCCGAGAATTGATTTGCTGTCAGATGCCCATACATAACCATCCACTGAACGATCAATACTACGTGTGAGATTTTCTGACTTTCCGGTTCCCAGATTCAGAATACAAAGCCCTTGAACATCATACATATTGAAGTTATCCTCTGAAATGGATTGTGTATATGCAATAAGCTTGTCATCTGGACTGAATGAAGGAGATCCATTGGACCCCTTGAAGGTGGTAAGCTGCTTTACGGCTTTGGATTTCAGATCCATTAAAAATACATCTGTATTCGAATTCCTGTCGGGATCCGGTGTGATATTGCTTACATAAACCAGAGATTTACCATCGTGGCTGAAACTTGGATTTGTTTCATTATAATTACCCTTTGTGAGTGTATCTGTTTTTTTTGAATCAAGGTCAAACGCATATAAATGTGTCCTCCTTGTATCCAGATATCCTTGATAATCCTGCTTGAACTGGTATCGGCTTATCTCAAAAGGTTTCCTGATATTTGTTTTAGCAGTATCTGCAGTGCTTTGATCGCCTATGGCAAATACAATGGTTTTACCATCACTGCTCCAGTCATATCCCTCAATGTCCCCTTTGAAATTGGTCAGTTGAACTGGTTCACCACCTCGTCTATCCATCAAAAAAAGCTGCCTTGATAATGCTTCGTTTTCTTTTGACAATGCTAAAAATGAAATGTACTTACCATCCGGACTCCAATCATGCGAACCTGGATTTTTGGTTTGTTCAGTCAGGCATATCGTTTCCTTGCCATCGATATCGACCATGTATAATTTACTGGCGTTCCTGTCCTTGGAAGAGTCAACCTGAGATAAACTGTATAAAACCCATTTCCCATCAGGTGAAACCTTTGGCTGACGAACCTGCTTCATTCGGTAAACGTCCTTGGGTTGTATCATTTTGGGTGAAATGGATTGACTGTTTCCTCCAACTGTTATTAAACTGCATAATGCAACTGCCAAGAAGTATTTCATAAAATATTTTAATTGAAAAATTAAAAGAAGTTCGTGAATTTAAACACGAAACCTTAAGAATATGTTCTAATTTCTGTCAAATTTTATACGTGTATAGTTTTGCACTTGATCTATCTTAACCTAAAATCCCATCTTCAACAAATTCAAGGCACCAAAGAACAATCTTCTGGGATTGGAGGAAGAGCCTGTAGCCGGGTCTTGCTCTCCATCAGCCATGGCGGTGGTATTGATCTTTACATTGACCGTGGTATCGCCGTTTTTGATGTTCATCTCCATCTCTTCAATCTTGTTGTTTTCCTTTTCAATTTCTTCTTTCATTCTCTGGATCTTGTCCATCAACTCACCTTTATCGGTTGATTCCTCATCCTTGTATTTTTTCTCAATACCGCCATCGCGCATGATGTACCAAACCCCGCTTGTCCAGATATTGTCTTCGTCATAATCATCATCAATATTGATGGACAAACCATTTGCACCACCCCTGACCGAATACCAGTTCAGGTTATTGGCCTTTCCGTCTACATATATTTCTTTGCCAACAGGCACTTCAATTTTCACGATCACCTGCTGGTTGTGAAACTTGTTTTTGGTGGTGATGGGGAAGGCAATCGGAAGACTCAGGACGCTGTCGTACTGTTCTACAGCATAGGATATTTGCTCAGCAATGATTTCCGCACTCCTGGGCGAGGAAGACCTTGCGCGCTTGATGAGTGTAACATGGAAACTGTCGTCGCGGCTTTTTTCCAGCTTAACACGGATGTTCCTGAGCAATACACTGTCTTCATTCGCTGAAAGCATCACATCGGATGACCTGTAACGATCCTGCTCATCATTGTCGTCCCAATCCAAATCCAGAGGATAGTACTGCCCTTCGGCATCCTTGAACTCTACTTTCAGCTTACTAGAAGATGGTTGAACAATACCAACTGATGAGATAAGTTGACCAGGACGTTTGAATTCTTTTGAAATGGTGGCCGCCAGCATGACCAGCGAAACCCAGCCAAGTACCCAGAGTACGCCAAAGGTCAATGCGATATATGGGCTCTTGACTTTTGATCCGGCAATCCTTCTGACCAGCCATTGCACCAATGCAATGATGGGAACAGCAATAAACAGAATGAGGGTTGCCCAGGCATATGTCTGGATCTGTGAGCTGTTGACCGCAAAATCCTTGAGGGGCAACAGCATGTTGAAGCCAGCAAACAAGGCCACCAATCCTGCAACCATTGCTATGGCAATCACACCCAAAACAAAAAACACGATAAACTTTAAGACGCCAACAACAAACCTTCCAAAACCGCCTCCACTGCGCCTTATGGCAGGACCAGCCTCTCCGGCAAATCTACTGGCTGTTTCCTTCGCTTCCTGACCAAACTCAGTGGCCTTTGTTGAAAAGTCTTGTTTCCATTTGCTGGCATTGTCTGTAAAATTTTTCTTCACTCCCTGCATTTCATCCTGCACCTTGTTTTTGATGGATTCAAGATCCACCTTCTTGCCCTTCATCTCCAACTTCTCTGAGGCGGTTATCGCCTTGGGAACAACGATCCAAAGGATCAGGTAGATCAGGAACCAGGTACCAAAAGGCAGAGTAAACGCCCCCCTGAAATGAACCCAATGAAACAGGCTTTCAAAAGCGCCCATGATAAAAGGCAGTGCAAAAATCAAGCGGGGAATCCAGACGGCTATATCAAAGTATTGTGCAATACCACTGGCCACCCCGCCAAAAACCTTCTGATCGGCATCCCGGTAAAGTTTTCTGGTAACGGCAGTATGGTTCATGAATCGCTCAGGTAGAATCGCCCAGAGTACGATATAAAATACCAGGCCAAATCCGAATGAGCCTACAGCCAGCATGGCAAACAAAACCCGAACAATGGTCGTGTCAATCCTCAAATATGCTCCGAGGCCACTACAAACACCGCCCAATATTTTCTCGTTGCTGTTCCTGTACAGGGAGCCGCGGGGCTCAACTGAAGCGGTTGAAGGGGTTGAGGAGGTTGAAGTGGTTGAAGAAGTTGAGGAGGTTGATGTGTAGTTCTCTTCAATAGTTACATCATCAAATTGCTCTGGACGGCCGATGCTGGCGATGATGGCAGCAACATGTTCCTCGCTGATAAAGGTTGACTGACCTGCTTTGAGTTTTTCAGTGAAAAGCTCAGCGATGCGGTTCTCTATATCATTGATGATCTCTTCTTTGCCCTCTTCATTGGCAAAATGGTTGCGAAGGCTTTCAATGTATTGTTTCAATTCTTCAAACGCCGGTTCCTCAATCGGGATTACTCTGCCCTGGAAATTGATATTGATTACTTTGTTCATGGTCTAAGTTTGTACGTTAAGATTGATGGTTGTTGCTAAGCCTTATTGATTACTTTGTTCATGGTCTAAGTTTGTACGTTAAGATTGATGGTTGTTGCTAAGCCTTATGATATTCAGGCTTGATCAGTTGTGGGATGGATATTTTCACCTGTTGAACTGGCTTCGATATTGGTGGATTGCCCAGGTTGCTGTTGGATGTCGCCCTTTTCTTCAACCCCCCTGCCTTCGGCAGGCGGGTTCAACTCTTTCTTATTTCCAATAACCCTTTCAACAGAATCACTCATTTCCCTCCAGGTCGCCTCCAGCTCCTTGTAAAAAGCTGCACCCTTTTCCGTCAATGAAAAATACTTGCGGGGCGGCCCACCAGAACTCTCCACCCAGCGGTAGGCAAGCAGGTCTGCATTCTTTAGTCTTGTAAGCAGGGGATAAAGTGTTCCCTCAAGAATATTGAGGTGGGCCTTTTTCATCTCTTCGATGATATCACTGGGATAGGCCTCTTCGCGCTGAATGATGGAGAGGATGCAGAATTCAAGCACCCCCTTCCTCATCTGACTTTGTGTATTTTCTATGTTCATGGTCCTGTTTTGAACGTGAAAGATCCAATAACAGGACAAAGATATGTACTATTAGAATACTATGCAATACATAGTACTAATTTTTTGCCAGTACTTTAGAAATATTTAACTAAAAGCATTTTTTGCTGCCTTCCACCGATGTACCTGAAGGTTTTGCCATCATAAAAGCCATCCTCCTCAAGCATGATCCTGATTTCTTTCCCCCATTCGGGTATCAAAGTGGAAGAATTCAGTTCGATGGAATAGGCCGTGTTGGGGTATAATGTATAGTCTCCGCTGCCCGGAACCCCCTCCTGCTTGTCCCACATCCCGATGGTCGGACCGGCTGCATGGCCATGCAGTCCAAGGGGATGGGTATAGATGCTGGGAACAATTCCCTCTGATTTGGCCTGTTTAATTGCAGCAAGCAGCATTTCATTGCCAGTCCTGCCCGTTTTGAACTGGCTGGTCAGGATGTCTTGCAACCTGTTGCTGTTGGCAAAAGCCTTTTTGATGGAAGCCGGAGCATCGGTTTCTCCGGGTTTCAAGACGTAGGCATGTTGTTGAACATCCGTATTCAGCCTCAGGTAGGTGATGCCAAAATCCACGTGTAGCAAATCACCGGGCCTTATCACGTCATCCTTGGGACGATTGGAAAAACTCCTCAGATGTTCGAAGTTGGCCGTATCGTTTCTTTGGACGGCGACAGAAGGATGAAACCAGGTGGAAAGCCCCAGCGATGTAACTTTCTGGCGGAACCACCATACAAGGTCATCTGTGGTGGTGATGCCCGGCGTGATGACCTTGGCCGAAAAACCCTCGGCAATGATATCATGTGAAATCTTGACCAGTTGAGGATAGACCTGCATTTCCCTTTCGGTGCGGCTCTCGAGCCATCCCACCGCCAAAGGTTCTGCCGAAATCACCCTTGTTTTGAATTTGGCCGGAAGCATGTTCATGAACATCTCGTAATGTGAATGGTCCAAGCCATCGGCATGGCCAAAATCAACCGAGGTGTTCAATGCAATCCTGCGGGGTTCTCTTGTTTGAACGATATCTTTCAGGGCATCCCACTGATCTGGAAACCGGGTCATGTCCCATGCGGCCTTGATTGACTCGCCCACATTGTATCTGGCTATCGCCAGTTTCTCTACCTGTTTCTTGATAGTATCATTGTAAAATACCAGCATGGTTGTTCTTCTGGCCGACAACCAGGTAGAAGGTAGCATGGTTTTGAGGACCGGGTCTTCATTGTATTCTCGGGAGATGATTACCCACATGTCAATCCCTGTGCGTTGCATCAACTGTGGCAACAACACGTTGAAGCGTTCATTCAGGATCTCATCCACCACACGCGATTGCTCGCGTTCAGACAATACCTGTGCCTGGGAAAAATGGAGAATACAGAATGAAAAGAGTAGAAGAATGGATTGCTTTTTCATGGTACAATTTACAAAAGTTGAGATGAAGGAGGAGGGATTGAGGGCTGAAAATTCCAAGCACCATTGGAAATAAACGTTTGAGTAAGATATTTGTATAGGGTAAGGAACAATGCCCCAACCAAATGGAGAAACAACATTCATATAAAGCAACCATTAAATGGACAGGAAACAAAGGAACAGGCACTGACAGTTATAGCAATTATGAAAGAAGTCATCAGATAATTATCGATCACAAAACAGTAATTTCCTGTTCCTCAGATCCTGCATTTCGTGGCGATAAAACAAAACACAATCCCGAAGAGCTTTTAATCTCCTGCTTGTCTTCCTGCCATATGCTGTGGTATTTACATTTATGCGCAGAGGAAGGAATCGTAGTTACAGATTATGTTGATACTGCAACAGGAACAATGGTTGAAACTTCAAATGGTGGTGGAAAATTCACAGAGGTCATTTTAAACCCAATCGTTACGGTAGCTGAAGAACAAATGATTGTTAAGGCAACTGCGTTACACAAAAAGGCGAATGAACTTTGTTTTATAGCAAATTCAGTAAATTTTCCAGTAGAGCATTACCCAATGACTAAAAAACATCAATGAGAAAAATCACCACAATCTTGTTGATTTCATCAATGTAAATATTCACATGCCCATCATCTTTGCTTATTAGTCATTTAATAAAATAATAAATTTAAACATTTGTTTCCTTAATGGGAAACAATTAATTTTGTAATAAGGTGAGATGGGAATAGAGTTTGATGTTGAATTTCTTGAAGAGGCTTTAGCGTTTTTAAATGATCTGAATGAAAACGAAAGAAGGAAAGTCATTTACAACATTGATAAATTGAGATTTAAGCCAGATCCGGTGTTGTTCAAAAAATTAACGTCAGAAATATGGGAATTCAGAACACAGTATAATAGTAAATGTTTTAGAATTTTTGCATTCTGGTATAACGCTGATCAACAAAAAAAACTGATAATCGCAACACATGGTATCATCAAAAAGTCAAATAAAACTCCCAGGCAAGAAATCGAACGTTCAGAAAGGATCAGAATTGCGTTCATCAAAGCTAAAAGTTCATACAAACAAGGGAGGTGAATTGAAGACATATAGCCTTGACGAGGTCAAGAATACATTCTTGGGGAAAAAAGGCACAACAAAACGCGATGCCTATGAAAATGCGCTTCGACTGGACTTACTCGGTGAAACGATTCGTCAAATACGCATTCAACGAAACCTTACCCAAGAACAACTCGGCAATCTCGTTGGCGTGCAAAAAGCACAAATCAGTAAAATAGAAAACAACTTCAAGGATGCAAGAATCAGCACCATCCTCAAAGTGTTTGATGCACTTAAAACGAAGATTATTTTGACAGTTGTAAAGTCATGAAACAATGAGCATATTTAGACTCAACTACTCCACAATCCTCAACTTCGCGTAGTTCAGCATGATTTTCTTTTCACCATTGAGTTTGAACTTGATGGTGGCAATCGGGTTGTGGGCAGCGCCTTCCATTTTCAGTACTTCCCCAAAACCAAACTTCTGATGCTCGACCTGCTGGCCTGCTTTGAGATCAGTGGTGTCACTGGGCCTGAAGTCTGCCGATGGCTGATGCGCAACTGGTTTGGAAACAGGTGGCTGAACGGGGAGATAGGTTGGCTTTTCCGGTTGTTTCTTTGGCTCATTAAAATAAGTGCGGTTTTGCGGCGTGGCTCCACCGGATCCGCCCCAGCCCCTCATGCGCTCTTGTGCAGAAGGTCCGCCAGAAGACTGGTTTCGGAATCCACCTCCCGCATAGGAACGATCCAAATGGTCTTCAGGCAGCTCGTTGATGAACCTGCTGGGTTCATTTTGCACTACTTGTCCAAATTTATAGCGTGTATTGGCATAGCTGATCCAAAGCTTGTGCTTGGCGCGTGTAATCACCACATAAAAAAGTCTTCTTTCCTCTTCCAGTTCTTCGCGGGTATTGATGCTCATGGCACTGGGGAAAAGCATTTCTTCCAGGCCCACCGCAAAAACACAGGAAAATTCCAGTCCTTTTGCCGCATGGATGGTCATCATTTTTACGGTATCGGCACGCTCATCCTTGTCGTCTGCATCCGTCAGGAGCGTAATCTGTTGCAAATATGCCGACAACAAAACATCCTCCCGCAGGGGTTTTTTTGCATTAGAATCCTCCTGTGCATTGGCCTCTATCTCTGGAATTCCACTAAACAAGTCTGTCGTTTCGCGGTTCCCCTGTCCCTCGTCCCCTGTCCCTCGTCCCTCGTCCCCTGTCCCTTGTCCCTTGTTCCCCCCTTCCAACATCACCCCATCCTCATCAATCTGTGCGCGATTCTGCTTGTCATCCACCCACTCTTTGATGGAGTTCAGCAATTCCTGCACGTTCTCATAGCGCTGAACACCTTCTGTACTCTTATCATTGAACAATTCCCTGACCAGGCCGGTCTGCTTGCCCACATGAAAAGCAACATCATAGGCATTGCTGTTCTTGAGCATGCTGGCAAAGCTTTTGATCATGAGCACAAAATTCTCGATTGCCTCGAGGGTTCCGGCCTTAAAACCAAATGAGGCAGCGCGCGTGAGCACATCCCATAAAGTGATGGACTGTTCATTGGCTACGAGGATCAACCTGTCGAGCGAAGTTTTACCAATGCCCCTGACGGGATAATTGATAATCCGCTTCAGCGCCTCTTCGTCGCGGGGGTTGACAATGATCCTGAGGTAGGCAACGTAGTCCTTGACCTCCTTGCGTTGGTAGAAGCTGATGCCACCAAAAATGGTATACGGAATGTTCATTCTTCGCAAGGATTCCTCCATGGCACGGCTCTGTGCGTTGGTCCTGTAGAGAATCGCAAAATCCCTGTTGAAAAAATGGTTCCTGAGTTTTTGTTCCTGTATGGCATCAGCCACAAACTTTCCCTCATCATTATCGGTCATTGTCCTGACCAACTTGATTTTATCGCCCTCGCTATTCTCTGTCCACAGCTCCTTAGGTATCTGTCCCTTGTTGTTGCCAATCACTTGGTTAGCCACATTCAGGATCTGTTTGGTGCTTCTGTAATTCTGTTCCAGCTTGATGACCTTCACATCATCATAATCCTTTCTGAACAAAAGAATGTTTTCGATGGTCGCACCGCGAAACGCATAAATCGATTGTGCATCGTCTCCTACCACGCAGACGTTCTCGTGCATGGCACCCAAGAGCTTGATGATTTCGTACTGCGCAGGATTGGTATCCTGGTACTCATCAATCATGATATGGCTGAACTTGTGCTGGTACTTGTGCAATGCATCGGGGTGGTTCTTGAGGATGAGGTAGAATTGCAAAAGCAAATCATCAAAATCCATCGCACCATTCTTGAAACACCGTTTTGCATAAGCAGTATAGATCTGTGCAATCGCAGGGCGGTTGGCGCGGGCATCTTCCTGTTGCAGTCCAAAATCCTTTGCATATTCCTCTGCAGTTACCAATGCATTTTTTGCAGAAGAAATCCTGTTGTAAACAGTTGATGGTTTGTAGATCTTATCGTCGAGATGCAACTCATTGATCACTGTTTTCAAAACACTCTTTGCATCATCGGTATCGTAAATCGTAAAACTGGTAGGATAACCTACTCGCGAGGCCTCTCCCCTGAGGATCCTGGCAAATACGGAGTGAAATGTTCCGATGTATAAATTTCTGGCTTCCCTGTTGACCAATATCCTTTCAACCCTTTCCTTCATTTCCTTCGCCGCCTTGTTGGTAAATGTCAGTGCAAGAATCTTAAACGAATCCACCCCATTGGCCATCAGGTGGGCAATGCGCGTAGTCAATACCTTGGTTTTCCCACTTCCCGCTCCGGCAATGATCATGAGGGGGCCATCAAGATGCAACACTGCTTCCCGCTGCTGCGGGTTGAGCTCATTCAGGTAATTAAACA
Source organism: Chitinophagaceae bacterium (assembly GCA_021299175.1). Lineage (GTDB taxonomy): Bacteria > Bacteroidota > Bacteroidia > Chitinophagales > Chitinophagaceae > Pollutibacter. The sequence continues at coordinate 1,541 of JAJTFY010000046.1, read as the reverse complement.
TTGTTGCAAGTTAACGAATTCGGTTGTTGCTTTGAAAATAAGGGCCAGATGTTAAAATATTGTTTAAGCTCCGGCGTTAATTAAACCAGCAGGAATCAGACAAGTCTATTCTACTGTTCGGGTATTTGTACCCTTTGATTTTAAAACCTAAAAAACAATAATTATGAAGACAATTAAAATTTTTCTCGGGCTCGCCACTGTAGTCATTGTGATGGCATTGGTTTTTTCAGCCTGTACAAAATCGGGTGTCAATGGAAATTCTTCTGTTGCCGTTTTTCTAACCGATGGTCCTGGTGATTTCGACGCGGTAAACATTGATATCCAAAAAGTGGAAGTAAAAGTGGACAAAGACGAAAAACACAAACGTGATGATAACCGGAACGGCCTGGATGACGATAAGGACGACCACCTGAAAAGAAAGGATGATTTCGGAGAGTGGATCGACCTGAACTTTACACCAAAAATCATTGATGTACTTAGCCTGAGAAATGGTATTGAAACACAACTGGGTACAGCCAACATTGATGCCGGTACCGTGAGGAAAATCCGCATCACCCTTGGAACCCAAAACTCCGTTGTCAAAGGAAGCGTAAAGTATGACCTTCTTATGGACAGCCAAACGTCTAACTTCCTTTACATCAAATTGTTTGACAACCACAGAGAGCGGGGAAACAGAAACGATGTAAAGGTTTGGGTTGACTTTGACATCGCCAGCTCTATTGTTGAGGCCAACGGCAAGTTCTACCTGAAACCTGTTCTTCGTCCTTTCTGCAACGCCAATTTTGGTGAAATCGAAGGAAAAGTACTTCCTCTTGATGCAAAAGCAGTGGTTCGTGTAAGCAATGGAAATGGCTTCAACGCTGTAGCATTGCCCAGCAGAGAAGGTGAATTCAAGGTACGAGGTTTGACTGATGGCACATACACTGTTACAATTGAGGGTATTGCCCCTTATGCGAAAAAGATCATCACCAATGTAGTGGTTAAAAAAGGTGAGGACACCAAAATTGGTACCATCACTTTAGTCAAGTAAAGAGGGTTTTGTTTAAAAATGAAAGGGGTCGTCCAGCAATGGACGGCCTTTTTTATTGGTTGCCCTTCAAGGCAATGCCACTCCGGGCTCCGGTGTGTTTTCCATTGTTGATCACCAGTTTGCCATTGACCAATACATATTCGATTCCTTTGCTGAACTGGTGCGGGTTTTCGTAGACCGACATGTCTTGAATAGTATTTTCATCAAAGACCAGGATATCAGCAAACTTGCCCTCCATGATCAAGCCGCGGTCTTTCAGGTTGAACTTGGTGGCAGGCAAGGAGGTCATCCTCCGCAAGGCCTCTTCCAGACCAATCAGTTTTTCTTCCCTCACGTATTTGGCAAGCACCCGGGCATTGGTTCCATATCCCCTTGGGTGAGGCATGCCCTTTCCATTGCTGACACCCCCATCGGCTGCGGGCATGTTGAAAGGATATTTCATGAAATGGGCCAGGTCTTTTTCGTTCATGGTATGGTAGATCATCTGGGCATTGGCCTTGGCCAGCATGTC
>JAJTFY010000045.1 GCA_021299175.1 Chitinophagaceae bacterium | reverse complement strand
AGGCTGATTTTGAAAAACAAAAAAATGTTGCAGGAGAACAAGGGCCTGAGTTTGCAGTCAGACCTCAACCTTGAATATGCATCCGCTACCTTCAAACCTGTTGAAAGGCTTCGCAGTGTTGAGTTTACGCGGGATTGGGGGCTTGACCTGATGGCAGGAGCTGCAACAGAAAAAATCCTGAATGCTTCTTTCCAGCTTGAAGACAAGCAGTCTCATCAACTGAAATATTTACTTGGATCTTATGCGCGAAATACTGATTTCAATGCCAGTCGTCATCAACTCGAACACCATCTCAGCCAAAATGGATGGATCATCAACAACCAGGTTGCCATCACCAGTTTCAAGGATGAATTGAAAAATGGAAATTTTTTCAGGCCTACACTTTCCATTGCTAAAAGGATTTCAAGCATGAGTGGCAGGGAAATTGGACTAGGGTATAGCGAAGAGAACACTGTTTCTCGTTTCAATATAAATGATTCAATTACTCCAGGCAGCTTTGCTTTTTCTACTTTTCAGCTCTACACCCAATCTGATCCCACCCAACTGAACAAATGGGGCATTAAATATTTTACCCGTGCTGACGAACTGCCTGATGGTAAACAAATGTTACAAAAAGACCATAGCAATAACCTTAATGTCAATGGAGAATGGATGTCCAATGAACACCATCAGGTGCGTTTCAATGCCACCTACAGAAAATTGAATCTTGCCGGTCCATTGGCTGATGAGAGCATGCTGGGCAGGCTGGAATATTTTGCGGATGTTTGGAAAGGTGCCATTACAGGAAATACCTTGTATGAATTGGGAGGTGGGCAAGAGCCTCGCAGGGATTTTACCTATATCGAAGTACCCGTTGGACAAGGAGAGTATACCTGGATTGATTTCAATAACGATGGCATTCAGCAACTCAACGAATTTGAAGTGGCCAAATTCCGTGATCAAGCCAAGTTTCTCAGGATTTTTACACCCACCAATGAATTCATCCGTTCCAACAATCTTCAATTCAATTATAACCTGGTCTTTAATCCTTCTATTGCCCTGGAAGGGGATGAGGGTTCAGCGATGAGGGCCTTCCTGAAAAGATTTTATCTTCAATCGGCCTTACAGGTTTCCCAGAAACAACTGGCCTCGGGCGAGCGGATCTTGAATCCTTTTAAAGCCATGATTCAGGACACCAGCCTGATCACCTTTGACCAGATCCAAAGCCATTCTATCTCCTTCAATAAATTCAGCCAGGTCTGGGGAATGGACCTCAACTTTCTCCAATCCAGCAACCGTGCTTTTTTGTCTTATGGCTATGAAACCCGCCGCTTGCGCGATCTTTCCCTGAAAATCAGGAGCAATTGGTTTAAAATGTTCACCCTTGATCTCCTGGGTAAGCTGAACAGGAATATTCTTGAGACACCCAATTTTGGGAACCGTAATTTCAATATCCTTTCAAAGGCCATTGAACCGAGGATAACCTTTACCAAGGGCACAACACTGCGGTTACTATCTTCCTACAAATGGGATAAAAAACAAAACGCTGGTCCAGAAAATGCAATGATCAATTCCCTGAACCTGGAAGGTAAATACAACCTTGTTTCCAATACTTCCATCACCTCTAGGATTACATTCAGCAACATTCGATTCAATGGCATAGCCTCTTCCAGCCTTGGCTATGTGATGCTGGATGGCTTACAACCTGGAAAGAATTTCTTGTGGACCATGGACCTTACAAAACGGCTCAGTTCCTTTATTGAAATGTCGGTCCAGTACGAGGGGAGAAGATCCGGAAGCTCAGGTTTGGTCAACATCGGCCGAGCTCAAATCCGGGCTATCCTATAAAAAAGCCGCGTGCAAAATCTGCACACGGCCTTTTGTTATCTGAAAGTTTGGTTTTACTTCAATACCGCTACACCTTCTCCAATTTTGAATCCATTCTGGTAAACAATGATGGCATAATTTCCTTTGTTATACTTGTCTGCCTGGCGAAGGTCGAAACTCACAAATTTGGCTTCGCTTTGTTTGTACTCAACGTCAAGTTTGGTCGTGAAATCCACCTGTCCATCCTGCCTTGTGTTGATGGTGCCTGATGCAAGGGCTTCTTCCTTGATGACCTTTCCTGATGGATCTTTCGCGATGATGAAAAGCTGTTTGCCTCCTGAAGTAGCAATCCTGTTCTCGTCAAGATTGAAGGAAACCCTCAGTTTGTCGGCTCTTTTGGCGGATGAGGTACTTTTTTCCTTTCCGGAATTTCTCTCATTGATGGCCACTATATTGAAACCTGAAGCATGAAGGGTAGAACCCACATCCACCTTGCTTTCGGCATCTTTTTTGGCAGCTTCAGTACTGGCCAGGTTGGTGCTCAGGTTTTTGTTCTCATTGGTGAGGTTGGTCTTATCGGCTGTCAATTGGATGTTTTCACCCTGTAGGCGCTCAATTTCTTTTACATAGTCATCAATCCTGCCGTTGAGTTCACTGACAAGCTTTCTGGCTTCTGCTAGATCTGTGGAAGTAGCATTTTGCTTGCCCACAAGAGACTTGAATTTTGATTTGAGGATGCCCAGTTCATTGTTCCGCGTTTTTACCAGGCTGTCCAGCCCATTGTTGGTGGCCGTCATTTCATCCAACCTGACCATGGCATCGTCAAATTCCTTCTGAACATTGTTCCTGGCTGAATCCAGTGTCGCATATTGGGCATCTTTTTCATTGATTACTACCGTGGCTTGGTTCTTGGCATAGCCGAAATAAATCCAGGAACCTACCAACGCAATGGCCAGCAATATGATGATCGTGTTTTTGTTGTCCTTTTTGGGTTCTGTTGAATAGCTTCCGGTGTTGGGGTAATTTGTGCTCATGGTTCAAATGATTAATGGTGAAAGTTCGGCGCTATTTGATAATTTCGTGCGCAGTACAAAGAAAAAGAATTTCTTTGCGTTTAATGATGATGTACTTGTTAAAAAAACCAATGTGCATCATATTTGGTGAATTTTCATTGTGTGATTTATTTTTTAGTATCATTTAAATGAATACCGAGCAGATTATATCAGATTGGAAAAGAGGAGCCTTTCATCCTGTGTATTGGTTGGAAGGGGATGAGTCTTACCATATTGATAAACTCACTGCGTTTGCAGAGCATGAGATACTTCCTGCAAGCGAGGCTGAATTCAACCTTACTATTTTCTATGGACGGGATTCAAAAGTGGAAGATGTACTCAATGCCTGCAGGCGTTATCCCATGTTTGCTGAAAAGCAGGTTGTCATCCTTAAAGAAGCCCAACACCTCAAAGAAATTGACAGACTTGAATCCTATCTGGACCATCCCTTGAAGTCCACCATATTTATTGTTGCCCACAAGGATAAAAAACTGGATGGTCGGGGCAAGCTGGCCAAAAGTCTCAAGGGAAAGGCTGTTGTCATCACCACCAAAAAAATGTACGACAACGAGTTACCGGAATGGGCGGCGAATATGGTCAGGGAAAAAGGACTTGAGATTCAGCCCAAGGCGCTGTTCATGCTGGTTGATCATATCGGAAACGACCTGCAGCGAATGGAGAATGAAATTGAAAAGCTTACAGTCAATCTCAAAGGTAAAAAGCAGATTGGAGAGGATGATATTGAGCAATACGTGGGCATCAGCAAGGAATTCAATGTTTTTGAACTACAAGCTGCACTGGGCAACAGAGACCTCCCCAACACGTTGAAAATCCTGAATTATTTTGCTGCTAATCCCAAGGCCGGCCCTATCCAGTTGATCCTTCCGACCTTGTATTCATTTTTCAGTAAACTCTATATTGCTGCTGCCAGTGGTTCAAAAGATGAATATGGCATTGCCGCTGCTTTGGGCATCAAAGCCTTTTTTGCCAAGCAGTACACCCAGGCCATGCAGCGCTATAGTTACAACGATATTGAAAAAGCATTGATTCTCTTGAATCATTATAACCTGAAGAGCATAGGAATGGGGCAGGTAGACACCGAAGATTCCTCATTGATGAAGGAGTTGGCGGCCAAAATCATCCTTCCGTCCTGAGGCTGTACAGCAGCGCTGTGATATCTTGTCTGTCTTGTTCCAGCTGTGTTTTCAAGGCTTCAAGCCCGGCAAACTTCTTTTCTTTTCTTGTATAGGCTACAAGTGAAACTTTCAATGTCTGGTGGTAGATGTCTTCATCAAAATTGAAGATATGCACCTCAATCCTTCTTTCTCTGCCATTGACTGTAGGCCTGTAGCCGATGTTCATCATGCCAAGTTCCTGTCGGATGAATCCGTTTTGGTTGAGCTCCACCTTTACGGCATATACTCCTGATGCTGGAATCAGTTTGTCGCTATCGTTTAGCGCAAGATTGGCAGTAGGAAAACCAAGCGTACGGCCAAGTTTATCGCCTTCAATCACTTCCCCCTGGAGGCGGTAAGGATAGGAAAGCAGGCTGTTCGCCGTTGTGAGATCTCCTTCCAGCAGTGCATGCCGGATATGGGTGGAACTGACCCTTGAGGCGTCCAGCATTTTTTCAGGAATCTCACAAACAGTATATCCGAGAGTTTCGCCTTTTTGTTTCAGGAGTTCATAATCACCGGTTCTTCCTTGTCCAAAACGATGGTCGTACCCTATCACTATGACCTTTGGATGAAAAAGGTCTACCAGGAATTTTTGGATATAATCCTCTGCAGACAGGGCGGAAAAGGCAGGGTCAAAGGCAACAATTACCAGATGATCAATGCCGATGACATTAAATCGATCGATGCGCTCTTCAAGGCTGGTGAGCAAAGCAGGGGCATCAGCGTTGTTCAAAATCCTCCTTGGATGCGGATGAAAAGTGATCACAACTGTTTCCCCTTTATGGGATTGGGCTTCAGCCCTCAGCTTGTCAAGTATGGCAGTATGCCCTGAATGCACACCGTCAAATGCTCCTATCGTCAGCACTGCATTCCGAAAAGGAGGAAGATTGTCTATTTGAAAATGAACTTGCATAAGAAATGCAAAAATAATTCAATTGAAAGAATACTGCTCTTCTTGTTGAAATGATTTAAATATTGTCAATTCAGCGTTCTCAACTAAATTTGCACATACCGCTGAATTCATGAGTTTATACCAGAAAAGGGGTGTTTCCGCCCAAAAGGAAGAAGTTCACGCAGCCATCCAGGATCTGGACCAAGGGCTATATGCAAATGCCTTTTGTAAAATTTATCCTGATTTCCTGACGGGGGATGCTGATCATGTAAACATCATGCATGCAGATGGAGCTGGAACAAAAAGTATCCTTGCCTATTTGTACTGGAAGGAAACGGGCGATATCAGCGTTTGGCGCGGCATTGCCCAGGACGCGGTGGTGATGAACCTCGACGACCTGCTTTGCATTGGTGTATATGACAATATTATTTTCAATTCCACCATTGACAGGAACAAGCACCTGATTACCGGAGAAGTACTCAAGGAAATCATTGATGGCACAAGTGCACTCTTTGCTGATCTAAAAAAGATGGGTGTTAACATCCATTACCTTGGCGGAGAAACGGCGGATGTGGGTGATGTGGTTCGTACCGTTGCAGTAAATGGGACCATGACGGCTAGATGGCCCAAGAACAGGTTGGTGACCAATGACAAAATTGCCGTTGGCGATGTGATTGTGGGTCTCTCCAGTGCAGGCAAGGCAAACTACGAAACCGAATACAATAGCGGAATCGGCAGCAATGGATTGACAAGTGCAAGGCATGACATGTTTGCCAAGATTTATGCCGAAAAACATCCTGAATCATTTGATCCTAACCTACCCAATGAAGTGGTCTATATTGGAAAGCATAAAATGACGGATCCTGTTGATGTTCCTGGCTTCAGTGTCAATGCCGGAAAAATGGTACTCAGTCCCACCAGAACATTTGCTCCCATCATCAGGGAAATATTGGAAGCTGATTTTGATGCAGTTCATGGCATGATCCATTGTAGCGGAGGCGGCCAGACCAAATGCCTGAAATACCTACCTGCTCCAATGCGGGTGGTAAAAGATAACTTGTTTCAAATACCTCCCGTATTTGATCTTATTCAAAAAGCCAGTGGCGCAGACAACAGAGAAATGCTCCAGGTATTCAACATGGGATGGCGGATGGAGATATATACCAATGAAAAAGATGCCCCAAAAATGATTGAAATTTCAAGGAAATTTGGTGTTGATGCCAAAATTATCGGAAGGGTGGAGGAAGCAAAAGAGAAATGCCTGGATGTTTACCTGAACAACGAAAAATTTACTTTCATACCATAAAGGTTTACCATGAGTGAAGTAGTCCTGTCCATTAAAAATGCCAACATATACCAAGGCGATTCATTGATTCTCAGCGATGTCAATATTACTGTTTCAAAAAGTGAATTCGTTTACTTGGTGGGTAAAACTGGAACAGGAAAATCCAGTTTACTCAAGACCCTTTATGGCGAGTTGCTTCTGAAAAATGGTACAGCCAATGTTGCAGGGTTCGACCTCAAAGACCTTACCTGGAAAACCGTTCCATTTCTAAGAAGAAATATTGGGATTGTATTCCAGGATTTTCAATTGTTGACAGACCGTAATGTGCATGATAACCTGAAATTTGTATTGAATGCCACTGGTTGGAAAGACGAAAAAGCCATTGAAGATAAAATTGATGAAGTGCTGGGAAAAGTGGGATTGAAAACGAAGGGGTTCAAATATCCATATGAGCTTTCAGGTGGCGAACAGCAACGCATTGATATAGCCAGGGCATTGCTCAACTCTCCCAAGCTTATTTTGGCTGATGAACCCACGGGAAATCTGGATCCTGAGACCACAGAAGAAATCATGAACTTGTTGTTCCAGATCAGCAAGGACCTGGGAACTGCCATCGTAATGGCAACACACGACTACATTGTCATCAATAAATATCCTGCCAGAATGATCAGGACTGAAGGTGGAAAGGTCATCGACAATGCTAGTATAGCATCTTGATCAAAGTGCTGACACCCTTATGATTGTTGTATTTCCCGTTCAGGAATGCCGCCCTTGATTCATGCTCAGAACCATCAAATGATTTGTTGAACAATGCTTCTGTCATGCTCATAAATTCATCATTGCTTTCAGCAAGATGGTAGGTGGAAGTATTGCTCATCTCACAGGCGCCTTTGGCGTTTGTCAGTACATGACGACCCATTGCCAGGGCCTGAAATAAAAGACCTGTATTGCACTGCGAAACAAAGGAGGGCAATATGTTTACTTGAGCTTTCTTGATTAAATCTTGTAATTCTTTTTCAGATGGATTGGCTACAAGGCAGGTATGCATCTTTTCATGGGCAGCCTTTTCCAGCTGGTCAGAAGGATTGTCTCCTGCGATGACAAATGGAATTTCCAGTGTTTTGAAAACGTTTTGCAACAACCAATTCGCTGCATATGCATGTTCTGTTTTACTCAAATTTCCATGGTAAAGGCAGAAATTACCCACTCCAGACTGAGGCATCACGAATGGCATTTCAATCAATTGTTCAATTACTGTGTAATTGTTTAGGCCTTGAATTTTGCTTTTGGGGTATTCTGAAGAAACAGCAAATTGAAGGGGTGCTGCCTTTAATTTCTTCATCAATCGTCCAAACCGGATAGATTCGATGGCATAAAAAAGCTTCTGGCTTCCCCAAGAGCAAAGGCTTTTCAAATCACTGAAATGCCTTTGTTCATCTCTCAATAGCCGTACGACGATTTTTCTTTCTTTCTTCAGCGCTGAATCCAAGAGGGGCGAAACAGTCTTCAGGCCTGCAAAAAGAATGGGAAACTGATCTGCTTCTAGCCTTTTAACCAATGACATGTCAGATCTTGAGCTTACAGCATAGGGTAGTGACAGGGTATATCCTTTATGACCCTTTTTTTGGGGATAAAGGTGAAGTTCATGGCAGAAAGGTATCATGCTTTCAGGCTTTTCTTTTCCGAAACAGTGCAGGTGCAACAAAAAACCTTCACCATGCAGTGCTTTGGTGAGAAAAACAAGCTCTTTCAGTATGCCGGAATCGGATGGCAATGGAACATCGTGCGCAACAATATGCAAATGTTTATCCATCATACCAACTTAAATACATTTAAGGGTCAATTGTTCTTGTTACCTTTGAATAAATTTTAGAAAATGGTAGATCAAGATCAAAATCCAGACCTTTCCCCTGTTCGTCCACGGTTCTTGACCATTTTATGCTACCTCACAATTTTTGCCAGTACTTACATGATTTTCTCGGCTTTCTCTGGCCTCTCAGATCCTGAAAGCACTGTCAAAGCGATGAACAATAGCATGGATTCTTGGGAATCTGTTCTTCAGGATGCCGTTAAAAATGACCCTTCCGGCCAAACCAAAGTGGATGAACTCATCGGCGATATTGCGGCCTCCAATACTTCATCTAACATGAGAGATAACAGTTTCTTCTCATTGATTTCCAATTTGTTAACAATGATCGGAGCTTTCCTTATGCTTCGCCTGAAAAAAAATGGACTCCGCCTGTACGTGCTTGGTTGCATTATTGCCGTAGTTGCGCCTTTGTTGGTTTTTGGTTCAGACAATATCATGGGATTTTCCCTGGCACTGATGTCCGGACTGTCCGGGGCACTGTTCATTTTACTTTATGCATTGAAAATGAAATACATGGAGTGAAGGGGAAAGGTTTTTCCAATTGTATCAAATCTTTGTTTGTATTGTTAAAAGCACTACCTTCGCAGCCAATTTTCCCGGCAAAATTAAAGATGAATTAAAATAAACTGAGATGTCAAGCGTAACAAAAGAAAAAAAGTCTTCTATCGTTGCTGAATTCGGTGGCAACCCAAAAAATACCGGATCTATCGAAGGTCAAATTGCTTTGCTCACAGAAGAAATCAATGAGATTTCAAAGCACCTCAAAGTGAACAAGAAAGATTTCTCTTCTAACAGAGGCTTGATGACCAAGGTTGGTCGCCGCAAGAGATTGCTGATCTACCTGAGCAGAACCAATTTGTTAGGATACCGCGCCCTCCTTGAGAAATTAGGGTTAAGGAAATAAAATAACTGAATCGTACTATTCCCAACACATTCTGTTGGGAATATTGCTTTTTGGAACACTCCCAAAACATTATCATGCTACAACAACCATTTCAATCAAGCTTCGACCTTGGTAACGGTCGAATTGTTACAATAGAAACCGGCAGGCTTGCCCGTCAAGCTGATGGTTCAGTTACTGTCAGGCAAGGCAATTGCATCATTTTGGCAACTGTATGTGCCAACAAGGAACCACGCGAAGGACAGGATTTCTTCCCCCTTTCAGTGGATTATCAAGAGAAATTCGCTTCAGCAGGAAGGATCCCCGGATCTTTTTTCAAGCGTGAAGGCCGTATCACAGATTCTGAAATCCTGATCAGCCGTTTGATCGATAGGGCACTACGCCCGCTTTTCCCTGAAGATTATCTTTGTGATGTTCAGGTATTGGTAAGCCTTATTTCATCAGATCCTGAGGTGATGCCGGATTCTTTGGCCTGTCTTGCTGCTTCTGCAGCGTTGGCAGTATCCAATATTCCCATCAAAGAAGTGATTTCTGAGGTACGCGTAGCCAGGGTGAATGGTTCATTCATTGTTAACCCAAGCAGGACAGAGCTTGCATCTGCTGACATGGATTTCATGATTGGAGCCACTGCAAAGAACCTGATGATGGTTGAAGGTGAATCCAAAGAGTGTGTTGAAGCTGATGTAGTCAAGGCACTTGAAATTGCCCATGATGCCATCCGTGTTCAAATCACAGCCCAGGAAGATCTCAGGCAAAAAGTAGGTGTTGAAGGAAAACGCGATTACACCAAACCTGCCACCAATGAAGAAATTCAACAAAAGGTCAATGATTTTGCCACTGAAAGGGTTTATGGCATATCCAAGGCAGGTAGCAGTAAGTATGACAGGAGCAAGGCCTACGATGAGTTGAAAAAAGAAGTGGTTGCCATGCTTGGAGCAGAAGCCACCCCTGAACAAATCAAGTTGGCCAAAAAATATTACGAAGACCTCAAATGGGATGTTGTCCGCAACATGATTCTTGACGACAGGATCAGGCTTGATGGCCGTTCTCTCGATCAGGTTCGTCCACTGAACATGGAAATCGATGTGTTGCCAACCCCACATGGTTCAGCACTGTTCACCCGCGGTGAAACACAGTCTCTGACTACCATCACATTTGGTACGCCTCTTGACGAACTGTTGGTCGAAACTGCAGCAAAATCTGACTATAGCAAGTTTATCCTCCATTATAATTTCCCACCATTCTCTACTGGCGAAGTAAAGCCCATGAGAGGTCCTGGAAGGAGAGAAGTGGGGCACGGAAACCTTGCCCTTCGTTCCCTCAAGCAGATGATGCCAGGTAATGATTATGCTTATACCGTGCGAGTTGTTTCTGATATTCTTGAATCAAACGGTTCGTCCTCAATGGCCACTGTTTGTGCAGGTTCATTGGCACTCATGGATGCAGGTGTACCCATTCCAAAACACGTCAGTGGTGTTGCGATGGGATTGATCACCAGGTCCTCTGATGGCAAATACGCTATCCTTACTGACATCCTTGGTGATGAAGATCATCTTGGTGACATGGACTTCAAAGTTACCGGTACCCGTGATGGTATCTGCGGTATCCAGATGGACATCAAAATTGATGGTTTGAGCATGGAAACCATGATGGCTGCCCTTGAGCAGGCAAGACATGGTCGTTTGCATATCCTCGATCAAATGTATGATTGTATGCCTGCTCACAGGCCTGAGGTTAAGCCACATGCCCCAAGAATGCAGAAATTGTTCATCGATAAGGAGTTCATTGGTGCAGTGATCGGACCACAAGGAAAAATCATCCAGGAAATCCAGCGCGAGACAGGTACCACCATCAATATTGAGGAAGTGGGCAACCAAGGAGAAGTAAGCGTGTTCAGCCCAGCGAAAGAAGGTCTTGACAGAGCAGTTGCCTGGATCAAGGGCATTGTTGCCATGCCTGAGGTTGGAGATGAGTACGATTCCAAAGTCAAGTCTGTAATGCCTTATGGTGCTTTTGTTGAGTTCATGCCTGGCAAACAAGGATTGCTTCACATCAGTGAGGTAAGCTGGAAACGCCTTGAAACACTTGATGGTATCCTCAAAGAAGGGGATATGGTAAGGGTTAAATTGATTGGCGTTGATCAGAAGACAGGTAAATTCAAATTGAGCAGGAAAGTGTTGATACCAAAACCTGATTTTAATCAGAATGGTGGTGAGCAATCCTCCAACTAATATTAAACAGCCGGCTTTTAGCCGGCTTTTTTCATGATGACATATTTAGAAATTCATTTTAACGATATCAGTCCTGAAACAAGTGATGTATTGGTGGCATTGTTGCCAGATATGGGATTTTCAGGGATGGAAGAAACAGCAACTGGTTTGAAAGCCTATGCCACAGAAGGGCAGGTGGATACATCAGCCCTTGATACACTCTGTGCTGATTTGGGCGTGACTTATACCAATGCTGTTTTAAAGGAAGAGAACTGGAATTCCAGTTGGGAATCCAATTTCGATCCAGTCATCCTTCCCGGTAAGATTCATGTCAGGGCCCATTTTCATCCTTCATTGGAAGGGTTTGATCATGAGATCCTTATCACTCCCAAGATGAGTTTTGGAACGGGTCATCACGCCACGACCCGGATGATGATGCTGGGCATGCTTGAGATGGATTTTACGGGGAAAGAAGTGCTGGATTTTGGAACCGGTACAGGTATTCTGGCTATCCTTGCTGAAAGGCTTGGCGCCTCTTCAGTTGACGCCATCGACAATGATCACTGGAGCATTTCCAATGTCAATGAAAACATTGCGTTGAATGCTGTCAGCAATATCAAAGTTGCCCTTGCAGATAAATTAGATGAAGTTAGGCCTTGCGACTTGCTTCTGGCCAACATCAACAAACATGTGTTGTTGGCACATGCCGCTTCTATGGCCCAACTGCTGAGGCCTGATGGGTTTTTATTGATCAGTGGTTTATTGGCAGATGATCAAGTGGATATTGAAATGGTATTTACCCCATTGTTTGGCAAGGCGATCAACCTTTATGCAGACAACGGATGGATTGCATTGGCCTTCAAAAAGGAGTTTTAACACCTCAGAAAGGTTGGTTTATTAATTTTTTATTAAATTTGTACTCCCCTTAAAGCCAAACAAATTAGATGAACGAAATTTTATTGATCATATTGGCATACATGATTGGGTCTATCCCAACATCGGTCATCATCAGCAAAACCCAATTCAATATTGATATCAGAGATTATGGTAGCGGTAATGCCGGTGCAACCAACACTTTCAGGGTACTCGGGTCAAAATGGGGTAGCATTGTCATGATCCTTGATATGCTCAAAGGTTTGGTTGCCGTTAAACTTGCATTGCTCTTACCGTATTATATTACCAATGAATTTGAAAGAACCAATTTTCAAATTGGACTCGGTCTTGCTGCAGTGATTGGTCATATTTTTCCTGTATGGGCAGATTTCAGGGGGGGCAAAGGAGTTGCTACACTATTTGGTCTTATCATTGCCATTTCACCCCTCACCGCCTTGAGCTGCGTGGCCATTTTCCTGGTCGTCCTTTACCTAACCCGTTTTGTGTCCCTGAGTTCTATATTGGCGAGCATGGCTTTTCCTGTTTTCATTTTGATCATTTTCAACGTAGACAATATTGCCTACAGGATTTTTGCCATTGCCGTTGCCCTGCTTGTTATCCTCACACACCAGAAAAACATCAGCAGACTCCTTTCAGGCAGCGAAAGCAAAGTGCCTATTTTCAAAAACCGCGACAAGAGAAAAGCAAGGCGAAACAGCCAAGACTTTTAAGATTTAATTTACTTTCTGCATAGCCTTTAAAATCTTTTTAAAGATGCAATAAATATGTGGAAAAAATGTTAATTTTGTCAACCCAAACCAAAACTTCCAACAAATGCTCATCAACATTTTTGACA
>JAJTFY010000044.1:1705-14736 GCA_021299175.1 Chitinophagaceae bacterium | reverse complement strand
TTATATGTATATTATTTATCTATTTTTCGCCTACGATTTATATATTTGCTATTATAAATGATCTTTTAACCAAAATTATTCAACAATGAATTCAAAATCACTAAGAGACAAGCTGCCTTTTCTGGTGTTGGCAATCATTGCCATTGCAGCCATTTTCGTTCCAGTATTACCCAACTTTGAGGACAAAGAAGGGGTTTACAATGGAGCAGACATCACATGGATTTTGATTGCGACCGCATTGGTTTTTCTAATGACCCCCGGTCTTGCCTTTTTCTATGGCGGAATGGTTCACAGAAAGAATGTCATTTCTACCATGATCAAAAGCACCGTTGCAGCAGGAGTGGTTACCGTGATTTGGATCACCTTTGGTTACAGCCTTTGTTTTGGTGATTCTGTAGGTGGCTTCATCGGAAGCCCCATGACAAATTTCTTTTTCAAGGATGTAGCCAATGCAGCCCCCTGGTCATTGGCTCCCAGCATTCCAAAATCATTGTTCGCCCTCTTTCAGTTGATGTTTGCCATCATCACCCCAGGCTTGGTGGTAGGCGCCTTGGCTGAGCGTGTAAAGTTCACTTCTTATATTCTTTTCATCATCTTGTTCAGCATACTTGTTTACGCCCCCCTCGCCCACTGGAGCTGGCACCCTGATGGATTCCTGTTCAAAATGGGAGCCCTTGATTTTGCAGGCGGAACCGTAGTACATATTTCTGCAGGTTGTGCAGCATTGGCGGGAGCACTTGTACTCAAACGCAGAAAAGCACATTTGGAAGGTGTTGAAATTCCTCCAGCAAACGTTCCTTATGTATTGATTGGAACGGGATTGCTCTGGTTTGGATGGTTTGGTTTTAATGCAGGTTCTGCATTGGGTGCCAATGGCTTGGCTGTATCCGCTTTCGCAACAACCAACACTGCCGCAGCCGCTGCTGGTCTTTCCTGGATGTTCTTTGATGTGATGAAAGGCAAGAAGCCGTCAGTAATGGGATTCTGTATTGGTGCGGTTGTTGGACTGGTAGCCATCACACCTGGTGCTGGTTTTGTAGGCATCCCACAAAGTATTTTTATCGGGGTGATTGCAGCCATCATTTCCAACATTGCTGTCTACTACAAACAGAAATCAAATCTTGATGACACTTTGGATGTATTCCCTTGCCACGGACTAGGTGGTATTGTCGGAATGATCCTCACCGGTGTATTTGCTACCAAAGCAGTGAATGGAGCAGGAAATGATGGATTGTTTTATGGCAATGCTGAATTCTTCTTCACGCAATTGAAGGCCATGGGTGTTGCAGTTGCATACTCGTTCGTAGTATCCTACATCATCTTCAAGTTCATCAACCTCATTCAACCACTCAGGGTTTCAGAAGAGGAAGAAGAAATGGGATTGGACGCTTCTCAACATGATGAGAAATACGGCAGAAATCCTCAAAAAAGTTAAGATGATTAAATAACAAACAAGGGTACAGCGCAAGGCGGTGTTGGACTAGAACATTCGCCTCTGCCATACCCTCTTTTTAGAACTAAAAACCATAACAATGTTACGAAAACTTTACGTAATGGGTGCCGTAATGGCACTGGGCTTCAATGCCGTCGCACAAACAGATTCAGCCGCAGCAAAAAAATCAAACTTCAGTTTTAGCGGATCCGTGGATGGATATTTTAGGGCAGACTTTGCAAAAGACGCTGGAAACAACAGAACCAGTTTTACCAACAGTACAGGAAAACTTGCCTTGGGTATGGTCTCTGCAAAACTGGATTATACTGCGAAAAAATTCTCCTTTACTGCAGATCTTGGCGTTGGAAAAAGAGCAAAAGAATTTGCTTATAACGACAAGGGTTTCCTGGCCAGCGTAAAGCAGCTTTATGTTGCCTATTCAGCTACAGACTGGCTGAAACTCACTGCCGGAACCTGGGCCACACACGTAGGATATGAACTGGTAGATCCTTTTGGAAACAGGAACTACAGCATGTCTTATATGTTTTCTTATGGACCATTCCTTCATACGGGTGCAAAAGCAGATCTTACTTTTGGAAGCACAGGCCTTATGATTGGTATTGCCAGTCCAACTGACTACCGCAATGCACCAGATCCAAACAAAAAGGCTTTGCTTTTCCAATTCAGCCAAGCCATTACCGATGATGTAAAGTTATACCTCAACTATGTTGGCGCCCAACGTCCATCAGACTCCGCAAAAACCAGTCAGTTTGATATGGTATTGACTGCAAAACTCAGTGACAAGTTTAATATTGGTGTCAATGGCACCCTTTGCAGCATAAAAACACAGCGCCGCAATGTGTATGGTGATGCCTCTTCTTGGTCAGGCATTGCGACTTACCTCAATTTTGATCCCGTAGAAAAATTTGGCATCACCTTGAGGTCTGAAATTTTCAATGATCAAAACCAATTGGCAGCCTTGGGTGCAGCAGCAAGCGGGGCAAGCATTTTCGCCAATACCATCTCTGGCAATATCAAATTGGGGGGATTCACCATCGTCCCTGAGTTACGCTTAGAGTCTGCTGGAGAAAATATTTATTTTTCCAAGGCAGGTAAAGGAGCCAAATCAGCAACAAGCTTTCTGGTGGCAGCCTATTACAAATTCTAGTCTATAGTTTTGGGTCATAAATAGTACGGAGGCGGCTTTCCAGTCGCCTCCTTTTTTATTTATTTTTTCCTGAAAAAGATCCTAACGGGAACGCCCTTGAAATTGAATTTTTCCCTCAGCTTGTTCTCAAGGTAATTCCTGTATGGAGCCTTGATATCATCCGGGTAATTGGTAAAAAATGCGAAAGATGGAACAGCAGTTGGGAGTTGGGTGATGAATTTGATCTTCACTGTATTTCCCCTGACTACAGGAGGATGGTAGGCCTCAATCACTGGTAACATCTCTTCATTCAGCACGGAAGTCTGTATTCTCCTCTTTCGGCTCTCATATACTTCCAAAGCAGTTTCCACTACCTTGAATACCCTGGTTTTTTCTTTTGCAGATATGAAAAGGACAGGGATATCTGTGAAAGGTGCTAACCGGCCTTTGAGTTCTTTTTCGTAATCTTTTGCAGTATTGGTAGCCTTTTCTACGGTATCCCATTTGTTGACAAGGAATACAATCCCTTTTCCTTTTTTGACTGCCAGTGAAAAAATATTGAGGTCTTGCTGGGCAATGCCTTTTTCAGCATCAATCATCATGAGACAAACATCTGCTTCATCTACCGCCTTGATGGCACGGATAACAGAATAGAATTCTATATCCTCATGCACCTTGGTCTTTCTTCTTATACCTGCAGTATCAATCAGAATCAGCTCCTTTTGAAACAGGTTGTAATGGGTATGGATGGTATCCCTTGTGGTTCCAGCAATTTCACTTACAATGGTTCGCTCTGTTCCTACCATTGCATTCAGCAGCGATGACTTTCCAACATTCGGTTGACCAATGATGGCAATGCGCGGAAGATTTTCATCGGGAAGCTCTACATCTGCATCAATGAGCGATGCAATATCATCTAACAACTCCCCTGTTCCACTTCCAGACATGGAAGAAAGGAAATGGGTATGATCAAAACCCAATGCATAAAATTCTGTGGCATCAAGCTGGCGTGCATTGTTATCTACTTTATTGACGGCAAGGAATACCGGCTTTTTTGAAACCCGAAGGATATCGGTCATGGCCTCATCCAGCGTTGTAATTCCTGTTGTTACATCGGTCATGAAAATGATGGCGTTGGCTTCTTCAACTGCAATCATCACTTGCTCACGAATCTCCTTTTCAAAAATTTCAACGCCAAAGGGCACAAATCCCCCTGTATCGATGATGTTGAAGGTTTTTCCATTCCATTCAGACACGCCATATTGGCGATCCCTGGTAACTCCTGGTGTATCTTCCACTATTGCTTTGCGCTGCTCAAGCATACGGTTAAAAAACGTGCTCTTTCCCACATTGGGTCTTCCTACTATTGCTACTGTAAATCCAGACATAATTATATTTTCTATCGTTTATTTTTTGAAGGAAGCATTCCATTAATGCATCATGCAGTTGTTACGCATTGTACCCGTATTCGTTAAGATAAAGCTCATTGTTGCGCCAATTGTTTCTAACCTTGACATGCAATTCAAGAAAGATTTTACTGTCCAGAAAGCTTTCAAGGGATTGACGGGCGTGGGTTCCTAATTTTTTGATCATCGCCCCCCCTGTTCCCAGTATGATTGCTTTTTGTGATTCACGCTGCACAATGATCTCTGCTGAGATCTTGATCAGGGTCGTCTTCTCTTCAAAAGCCGAGATCATCACAGTTGTCTGGTAAGGGATCTCCTCATCAAACAACTCAAAGATCTTTTCTCGGATCAATTCTCCGGCAAAAAATCTTGTGGGCAAATCAGTAAGATCTTCCTGATCATAAAATGGTTCGCCCTCTGGCAACATGTCAATGATGGCGTTTTGCAACTGGTCTATATGCAGCTTTGAGGCAGCAGAGATGCTAACGATCTTTTTACAATAAAGTTTGTCCCTGAAATAGGCTTCTGCCATTTCGATACGGTCTTTTTTTACCATATCGCATTTGTTCAACACAAGGATCGCGTTGGTTTTTATCTTGAGAGAAGAAAAAATATTGTCAAGCTCTAAGAAATCATCCCTTAAATCAGCTACCAATAAACAAACATCCGCATCTTCCATACTGGACTTTACCGCATGCATCATTTTTTCATGCAACTTATACTTGGGCTCTATTACGCCAGGTGTGTCAGAAAAAACAATCTGGTAATCAGATCCATTCAAAAATGCCCGAATCCTGTGCCGCGTGGTTTGTACCTTGGAAGACACAATGGCCAGTTTCTCTCCAATGAAGGCATTGAGCAAAGTGCTTTTTCCTGCATTTGGCTTTCCAATGATATTTACAAATCCTGATTTCATGTTTGTTCTGCAAAGGTAACGCAGTAAAAATTGTTTTGAACATAATAGATTTTGGTGTACATTTGCAGCCATACCGCGAAGTAGAGCAGCGGTAGCTCGTCGGGCTCATAACCCGAAGGTCGCTGGTTCGATCCCAGCCTTCGCAACAAAAAAAGACAACCTTGGGTTGTCTTTTTGCTTTTATAAACTTTTGGTTCAGATCAATTTCCTTTCTTGATATTGCTTGCTCCGGTAGATCTTTCTGTTGTCCCGGTTGGATTGCCATAATAGGTTATGTTGCTTGCACCGGTGGCAGTTGCCTTCAAGGTACCGGAGACACTGATCCTCATGCTGGAAGCACCCGTTGCGTTCAAATTGGCATTGGTAGTCTTCAAGGCGGCTGCAGACATTTTACTGGCACCAGTAAAATCAGCATCAACGCTGATCGCATTCCCCATCGCTTCCATGTCTGAAGCGCCGGTAAAAACCAATTTAAGTTCATTGCAATCCAACTTCCCAGTAAAATCACTGGCTCCGGAAAATGTCAGGGCTAGTTGATTGGTCTTAAGGATATCGGCCACCAAAAAATCTACTGCACCAGATGCCTTTACCGCTTTCAAATTGGGAGCAGAAAGGTATACTCGAAAATCCGGGCTCTGCCCCAGCCAAGTGGCCCAACCTTTGTCCAGCTCTATAAACAATTCACTGTCGACTACCCTGGTGACAATATGATCACGAATGGATGCTGATTTCGCGCTGACCGCTACCTCAGCTTCCTTTCCTTCAGAGAAATAGACCTTGAAGGGGCCTCTTACTACAATAGCATTAAAAATACCAGGTTCACGCTTTTCGATATTGGGATCATTCATGATAAGCTTGTCTTGTGCCTGCACAATCAGATTCATCCATACCAACAGCAAGAGCAGCATTGTTTTCTTCATGATTTATTTTATTTGATAATGAAAGATATAACGAAGCAACACTTCAAAAGTTACAACCAAATAATTTTTTGAGAAATTGTTACAAGCAAAGCAATGATGCTATAATTTTGCATTGTTCCCGGGGTGCTCTGGTTGATTCCAGGGCTGAGATCAAACCCGTAGAACCTGATCAGGATAATGCCTGCGCAGGGAAGGACGAATCCCACATTCAATCCTTTCCTGTTTTTGTAAACCCGGCTGCTGACCCAGCCATAAAACAAAAACGGAATGAAAAAAATTTCCACTCTTTTCTTGATGATCCTTCTTGGATCCACTGCATTTTCCCAAACGGCCTCAACCGTCAAAGACAGCATCGATCAAAGCACAGGAGAAAAAATCAAGGTTGGACTGATGTCTCCCATTGAAATTAGGGCAGTCAGGGCCAGTAAGAATTATCCCTTTACACAATCCCTGATCCTCAAAAGAAACATCGAAAAAAACAACCTGGGGCAAGACATACCTTTTTTGCTCAACCAGGTTCCTGGAACGGTTGTTAACTCAGACGCAGGAAACGGTGTTGGTTATACAGGTTTGCGCATCAGGGGTACCGATGCAAGCCGTATAAACTTTACCCTCAATGGTATTGCTTACAATGACGCCGAGTCGCAGGGTGTATTTTTGGTTAACCTGCCGGATTTTCTTTCCTCCACCAGCAGCATTCAGGTGCAGCGGGGCGTTGGCACCAGTTCAAATGGAAGTGGTGCATTTGGCGCTACTGTGAATTTGCTGACCAATGAAGTGCAGGACAAGGCCTATGCAACATTGAGCAACAGCATAGGATCCTACAATACATCAAAGCATACGTTCAAAGCTGGAAGCGGTCTGATCAATGGCCGCTATACCTTTGACGTTCGCTTGTCTTCTCTGAAAAGCGATGGATATGTAGACCGGGCCAGCAGCAATCTGCAATCATTTTATGTGTCTGCCGCCAGCATCACAGCCAACTCATCTTTGCGCCTGAATATATTTTCCGGAAAGGAAAAAACCTACCAATCTTGGTATGGCGTTACAGAGGAACAGTTGACAAACGACAGGAGATTTAACAGTGCTGGAACAGACAAAGCTGGCGAACCATACGACAATGAAACGGACAACTATACCCAAACGCATTACCAGCTTTTTTACAACACCAAGTTCAACAGCAAATGGAGTTTCAATGGAGCCTTGTTTGCCACTGCAGGAAATGGTTATTATGAGCAATACAAGGCCGAACAAAAATTTTCCAGTTATGGGTTGAAAAATCCAATGGTCAATGGCATCCCCATCACAAAGACTGATCTGATCAGACAACTTTGGCTGGACAACCTTTATTATGGCACCAACTTTTCTTTTCAAATGAAAGAGGAAAACAGGGAAATCATCCTTGGCGGTGGCAACAGCCAGTACGATGGTAACCACTTTGGGAAAATCATTTGGGCCCAGTACGGCATATCCAAAGACCATAGATGGTATGACCTTGATGCCCAAAAATCGGAGCAACATTTGTTTGGCAAATGGATGGAAAAAATAGGCTCATTGCATTTTTTTGGAGACCTGCAACTGAGAAATGTTAACTACGCAATAGAAGGCTTCAGGAACAACCCTACCCTGTCCATTGATCAACACTGGTTGTTCATCAATCCCAAAGCTGGCCTGCGTTATACCTCAGGAGAATACAGCAGTTTCATCTCCTATGCATTGGCCAACAAAGAACCCAACAGGGATGATTTTGAGGCAGGTACGGCAAACATTCCCAGGCATGAGACATTGCATGATTTTGAGGCAGGTATTGAAAGAACAGGCAGCAAGTTAAAGATTGCTGCTACTCTTTACCACATGCGCTATAACAATCAATTGGTCTTGACAGGAAAAATCAATGATGTCGGTGCTTATACAAGAACCAATATTCCGCTGAGCTACCGCACAGGTTTGGAAATTGAAGCGAACCTGTCCATCTCAGAGCGGCTTTCCATCAATAACAACATTGCATTGAGCAGCAACAAGATTAAAAACCACAAAGAGTATTATGATGATTACGATGCAGGCGACCAGAAATCTGATTTTTACAGTTCATCTAACATTGCTTTCTCTCCTGCCGTAGTTGAGAACGCAACCATCTCTTTTATCTTGATCAAGGATCTCGAAACAAGGTTGATCTCAAAGTATGTAAGCCGTCAATATCTCGATAATACCAGTAGAAAAGACAGAAGCCTTGATCCATACTTTACACAGGATTTTATGGTCAATTATGCTCTCCATCCCAAAAGAATGAAATCAATTGAACTCATTTTTCAGTTGAACAATATCTGGAACAAATGGTATGCCCCTAATGGATATACCTATACCTATAAATATGGCGGTGAGATGATCAGGAACAATTTCTACTATCCAATGGCAGAGAGAAACCTGATGATTGGACTCAACCTGAATTTTTAAATAATGCCAGGATTTATCTGCGAAACTGCAGATAAATCAAATTGATCCTGCCATTCAATCTAGGGATTTGATAGCATCAACTATGTTGCAGTCAAATCCCTTTTTATGCGCACTCATTTAGGCAACTTATCACTGCTTCTGTTCATCGTTCTATCTTTCACATACTGTGGATCTGCACAAAAAATAACCTACTCCTGGAAAAATCCTGCCTACACATCACAACAGGCATTTAAAAAAATATTCGTTGCTGCACTGGTGAAAAATCCACACGTGAGAACACATCTTGAAGAGGAAATGGGGATTGCTGCTGCTGCTCAAGGCTTTACCGTAGAAAGAAGCCTGGACTATTTTCCTCCCACCTTCAAGGATCAGGAACCGGGTTCAAGGGAGACCATGATGGAAAAAATTAAATCACTTCAATGTGACCTGATATTTACCATTGCTTTGGTAGAAAAACAAAGTGAGGCACGCTATATACCAGGAAACATGGGGATGTACGGGCCATTTCCAGCCTATGGTTTGAGGTTCAGGGGATATTACTCTTACTGGTATCCCTACATGTATGATCCAGGATACTATGTCACAGACAAGACATATTTGATGGAGGGCAATCTTTTCGAAACGTCCACCGAATCGTTGATATGGTCTGTTCAGACAGAGACACTGAATCCACCATCCATTGAAAAATTCAGCAAAACCCTGATTGACCTGATGTTGAAAAAAGGTATTGAAGACCTGGGCGTTTCAAAATAATTTACCCGGGGAAATTATCTCTCCAGGAGAGCATTCCTCCCGTCACATTGACTACATTGGTAAACCCAAGCGACTCCAAGACCATGGCAGCCTGTCCGCTTCTGTTGCCGCTGCGGCAATACAAGAAAACTTCTTGCTCTTTGAGATGGTCGATGGATTCTGTATCTCCAACCCTGATGTCGCCCAAGGGAAGAAGGATTCCACCGATATTGAATTCAGTGTGCTCAGCAGGTTCACGAACATCAACCAAGTTCAACGTTTCGCCGGCATTGATCTTTTCATTGAGTGCTTGTACATCGATTGTTTTCATGTTGCAAAGATAAGATTTGTATACTTTATTTGATGGGGGCCTGGATGGAATCTGGCCTGCGTTCGGGTTTTACCAAACTCAGCTTGATATCCATCAGTTGGCCTGAACGAATCTTGTTGGCATTCTGGAGTGCATCATAAGGCATTGGATTCTGCCAGTACACAAACCCCAGGGTGGTGTCAGTAAAATTATCATCCATCAACACTACACCCGCATTGAGCCCGTTGACTTCCATGACCAGTTTTGCTTCCGGGTAAGTAAGTCCAAAGAGGTCTGGAACAGGTATCTCTTCCCCACCCAACCCTGCACCAATCAGTAAATCAATGGAAGATCCCATCCTGATGGGTGAGCCAGGCTTGATTGAACTTCCACCACTGAGCTGATCCTTGACAGCATTTTTGGCCATGTCGGGGATAAAAGTTGTGTCTCCCATTTTCAATCCAAGCGATTTTAATTCCAGAATGGCATTCCTGAAACTCATCCCGATAAGATTGGGCATCGCAATCGTTGGAGGAACCGTGCAGTTGATGGTCAGATAGATGATGCGGTTTACCTTTACCGTTGCCTCAGGATCAGGAAACTGTTTGATGATGATATTGGGAGCCAAACTATCCACATAGATTGAATCCTGAACAACCACTTCAAATCCTTTGCTTTCCAGGTCAGCCACAACAGCACTGTAAACTTTACCCTTCACTTCTGGAACGGTCAGGTACTCTCCATGGTTGGTGATGAAATTGAGCAAAAGCAGAAAAGCCCCTACGATGAAAATAGACAGCACAAATCCTGCCAGGATATTCTGCCAAAGTGGCTTTTTGGTGATAAAAGAAAAATTCATTTCATTATTTTTTTACTGTCTCCAGCGCATCATCAATCAACATGCTGTAAAAATCACTGAGCACCAATCCCATTGCTGCTACCTGTTGCGGGATAATGCTTGCGGCACTTTGTCCTGGCACTGTATTGATTTCCAGCAGGTACGGTTTATCCTGGTCGGTATTGTAAATAAAATCCATCCGCACAACTCCCCTGCAATTGAAAACTGCATAAATACCAGCAGCAGCATTGCGTATTTTTTCTGCCATTATATCGCTACAAACTGCTGGAGTAACCTCAACAGACTTACCCTGGTATTTTGCTTCAAAATCAAAGAACTCATTGTCTGTGGTGATCTCAGTGAATGGAAGCGTAATGATTTTCCCTTTTGACCTGAATACACCAATGGTAAATTCACGTCCACTGATGAATTCTTCAATCAACACCTGGTCGTCTTCTTTGAAAGCTTTTGAGATGGCCTCCTGCATGTCTTCAGCCTTGTTTACCTTGCTCATGCCTATGCTTGAGCCACCATTGTTGGGCTTTACAAATACTGGGAGATGCAATGCCGCAATCGCATCAGAGGATTGATCATGTGAAGACTTAAACAAATGCACTGATTTAGCAACATGAAAACCTGAAGCGCCGGCAACGGCTACAGTAAACCGCTTGTTGAATGTGATGGCTGATGTTGTTGCATCACAAGAAGTATAAGGAATATTCAAAAGATCAAAATAGGCTTGCAGTTTTCCATCTTCTCCGGGTGTTCCATGGATACCGATAAAAACAGCATCAAAACTGATCACCTGCGAACCCAGGTCTAGAGAAAAATCACCCTTGTTCACCATCAATTCAACGCCCTCCTTGGTTGTATGAAACCATTTTTCGGGCGTGATGTCGATCCGGTATACCTCATACTTTGAAAGATCAAGATGTTTTTCAATGGTGATGGCACTTTTATAAGAGATCACTGCTTCAGAAGAATATCCACCTGTAACAAAGGCGATGACGGGTTTACCCATGGACGATATTTTTGGAAAAACGAGAGATATGACAAATATAAGAAAAGGTGAAGGCTTCCGCAGATACCTTCACCTTTATAACTTGTTAAACTGGATTTAGAGGTGTAAGCTTTCCTTTTTGGCCATCAATGCCTCAACGGTTTCTACATACAATTCATCCGGAACGCAACAATCTACAGGACAAACAGCTGCACACTGTGGCTCTTCATGAAAGCCCTGACACTCGGTACATTTGTTTGGGGTAATATAATAAGTATCATTGCTGATGGGTGAATTCTTATGGTCTGCATCGACTGCAGAGCCATCCATCAATGTGAATGAACCTTTTACTGAGGTGCCATCAGCTACAGCCCACTCTACACCGCCTTCATAAATGGCATTGTTGGGACATTCTGGCTCGCAGGCTCCACAATTGATACATTCATCGGTAATCTTGATTGCCATGATATTTCAGTATTTTTGATGTTAGTTTATTGCCGTCTCCATCAATGGAACAGCTGTATAAAGATATTGAATGATCTGAAAACGCAAAAATGAATTTAAACAAAAGAATAGAGGTGCTTGGCTTTCTTGGAGAATACCTGAAAGATGACAGTGACTCCTACCAGGAGCTCAGATACAGGGCTTTCATGGAGAACAAATGGTTCACCCCTGAGTATATTTTTCAGTCGGGAAAAATGATTGCTGAACAGATGCTGAACAAAGACCAGCTCTCCAACTTTGCGGCTGCATATGGCGTTGAAGAAGGGCTCAAAAACAAAACAATTGGCCTGGTGATGGCTGGAAACATTCCCTACGTTGGTTTCCATGACTTGCTCTGCATCTTTCTTTCGGGGTTCAGGGTGCGGATCAAACCTTCCTCCAAAGACAGTTTCATGATCAAAAACCTCATTGCGGTAGCCTCCGTGGCCTTTCCAGGATTTGACAATTTGGTTGTCATCGACGAAATGCTAAAAGGATGTGATGGATACATTGCCACCGGAAGTGACAACAGCGCCCGCTATTTTGAGCATTATTTCAGCAAATACCCACACATCATTCGAAAAAACAGGACTTCTGTTGCTGTTTTGGATGGAAATGAAAGCCAGGAGGAACTAGAAGCCTTGGCCGATGATATCCAGCTGTATTTTGGACTGGGATGCAGGAATGTCACCCAGGTGCTTGTGCCAGAGGAATATGATTTTGTTCCCCTGCTCAGTGCCTTGCGGAAATATGATCACTACCGAGACCATGAAAAATACAGGAACAATTTTGACTACCAGTTGACCATTTCCATCATGAACAACAGGTTCTACATGAGCAATGACTCCATCGTACTGCTTGAAAATGAAAGTCCTTTTTCCCCCATTTCACAACTGCATTACCAGTATTATACCGACAAATCTGCAGCAATTGCTGCACTGGACAAAAACAAGATCCAATGCATTGTAGGAAAGGGTTTTATTCCTTTTGGGGATGCACAAAAACCAGGATTGAGGGATTTCCCCGATGGCATTGACACAATGGAATTCCTGGCATCCATTCCTTAATTCCTGAAAAATAACCTGCTCTTTTCCACAGAAAACAAACATGAGGCAAAAGAATTTGTTAAATAGGATGACAGGTTGACTGAAATTCAGACATGTTTGCTTAATTGCAGTTGATCAGGCATGCATTTTGTACTTATAAACTTAAATATTTAACCATGAACATCAAACAGACATTATCAGTTGTGCTGATTAGCGCATTAACCACGACCGTGGCCATGTTTGGTTATGATTCATTCATCCGCAAACAAGGCCCCCTTCAACAAGGCAATGGAAAACTACCTGCCAGCTATGCAGGATTTTTTGACAGCAAAAACAATATACCCGGA
>JAJTFY010000044.1:0-1655 GCA_021299175.1 Chitinophagaceae bacterium | reverse complement strand
GCAAAAACAATATACCCGGACAGCCCGTGGATTTTCAACCGGCTTCCCAGGCTGCAGTTCCTGCTGTGGTCCATATCACTACAACCATCGGTGGCAACCAAACCAGCAACAACCTGCCTAAAAACAAACGGAGCAGTCCATTCGGTGATTTCTTTGGAGAGGATCTCTTCAATGATTTTTTCAATGGTCCACAGACCAGGAATATGCCCCAAAGGGCCAGCGGTTCAGGTGTAATCATCAGTGAAGACGGGTATATTGTAACCAACAACCACGTCATCGAGGAAGCCAATGAAATCATGGTTACCCTGAACAACAAAAAACAATACAAGGCAAAGTTGGTGGGTACAGATCCCAGCAGCGACCTCGCATTGATCAAAATTGAAGAGAAAGGCTTGAATTTCCTTCTTTATGGCAACTCTGATAACTTGAAACTCGGTCAATGGGTTTTGGCTGTTGGCTATCCCCTGAACCTGGAAACAACAGTCACTGCGGGTATTGTGAGCGCAAAAGCAAGGTCATTGGGCCTCAATGCAAGAAAAAGCAACTCTCCCATTGAATCGTTCATCCAGACGGATGCTGCAGTGAATCAGGGCAATTCGGGTGGCGCACTGGTAGGGCCCAATGGTGAACTGGTGGGCATCGTTTCTGCCATCGCTTCCCCTACGGGAGCCTATGCTGGCTACTCATATGCGATACCAGTCAACATCGTCAAAAAAATCATCAATGACCTTCTTCAATATGGTACCGTACAACGCGCCTACCTTGGCATCAGTTACCTGCCAGAAAATGCACCAGAGGCTGAGAAGACCAAACAGAACTACAAAGAAGGCTTGGGTGTACTGGTGATGGATGTAACAAAAGACGGAGCCATGTCTGGCAGCGGACTGCAGGCCGGAGACTATATCACAAAGATCAATGGGATCAAGGTATCATCTGGCAGCGAGATGGTGGAACAGGTTGCGGGCTACAAACCAGGAGACAAGATTACAGTGCAATACCTCAGGAACGGAAAATCATATACCACCACCGTTTCCTTGAAAAACAAGTCTGGCAGCTTTGATATTGTGAAAACAGTCGTTGCCGATAAACTTGGTGCAGAATTGCAAACCCTTGACAAGAAAAAGGCCACAGAACTGGGCGTGAAAGGAGGTGTTGTTGTCAGCAGAATCAGTACAGGATTGATTGATGAGCAAACAAGGATGAGGGATGGTTTTGTTATCCTTAAATTGAATGGTGCTGAAATCAAATCAGTTGAAGAATTGAATGCTGCCATCGCGAAATCTCCGAAGCGTATCATGCTGGAAGGTTTCTATCCAGGCTATGATGGCGTATATCAGTATCCTATTGAGATCACTGAATAATACACTCAAAGATTGTTTTAAAGCGGTGGATCAAAAGATCCACCGCTTTTTTTATTGCAACCAGATCTGATAACTCCAAGGTTGTAAATGGAAATAATGGCTTTGCCCATTGCATTCATGGGCGAGGGAGGTAAAATGCTCAACGAAGGTTCCTATTGCTCCATCAAGACTCACTTCTATGTTGTGCAAAGGATACTCAGAAAAATTTATGATCACAATGGCAGTTGAATCATCGTGCTGGCGCTTGAAGCTCAATACATGGTGATCAACACTGTTTTGCAGGTGAACAAGATT
>JAJTFY010000043.1 GCA_021299175.1 Chitinophagaceae bacterium | reverse complement strand
TGCATGACATGAACAAAACAAGCCTTAGCAGGTTCTTTTCGAACCAGTGCTCTCCTGTTGAAAGAGAAGAAATCATCCGTTGGTTGTTGGATCCCTCCAATGACCTGCTCATCAAGCATTGGCTTCGGGACCACTGGGAGTCGCTTCCTGTAGATGAATTGGTGTCCGTCGATGAGGAGCCTGACATGGAGCAACTTTGGGGCAAGATCCGTTCAAGGATCAAGGAAGACCAATTGGATCTCCAGCAGGGCAGTGCCTCGCCCAAATTCCCAAAAAATCATTTCAGAAAATTGGCTGTCGCCGCTTTGTTTATTGGTGTATTGCTCACCACTTATTTTATATACACAGCCAATTCATTCAATCAAAAGGGTTTGGCAGATGAAAATGTCCAACCATCCAATGACATTGCTCCTCCAAACCAGGCCAGGGCAATCTTGAGGTTGGCAGATGGTTCGACAGTTTATCTTGACAGCAATGTCAATGGAACCCTCGCAAGACAGGGGGGCATTGATATAACAAGAAATGAAATGGGCGAAATTATTTATTCTGGTTCAGCACCTGATGCCATTACCATGAATACACTGTCTTTGCCAAAAGGAAGCAAGCCAATCCGCTTGGTGCTGGCAGATGGCAGCCTTGTTTGGTTGAATGCCGCATCCTCGATTACCTATCCTACTGCATTTGTTGGAAAGGAGAGAAAGGTTTCCATCACAGGAGAGGCCTATTTTGAGGTTTCAGAAAACAAAGCCATGCCTTTTTTTGTTGAGCACAATCAATTGCTGATAAAAGTGCTTGGTACACATTTTAATGTGAACACCTATGAAAATGAAGCCGCCAGCAAGGTAACGCTGTTGTCAGGATTGGTGGATGTTGGCAATGGGAAAACCACGAAACAGCTGATTCCTGGGCAACAGGCTTCTGTATCGAAGTCTGTATTTTCTGTCAAAGAAAATATAGATACCGATGAAGTGATGGCCTGGAAAAATGGACAGTTTTATTTTGGGGGGTCTGACATCAAATCGATCATGAAACAAATTGAACGGTATTATGATGTTGAGGTTGAATTCAGGGATGAGATACCTTATCAGTTTGTGGCCAAGATCTCAAGGGATGTCAATGTTTCTGCATTTCTCGAGAAGCTTGAACTGACCAACCTGATCCATTTTAAGATTGAAGGAAAGAAAATCATTGTCATGAAATAGCAAATGCACACGAAACAAAACCGCCCCGTGATTCAGACGGAGCGGAGGCGTTTCAGTTGTTCATCATAAACGACCGTAGAAAAGTCAATTTATTAAAAACCAAAACGATTGCAATTTATGCAAAAAATCGCTCCCAGTTTGCCTCCGACCCGTCGGAGAAAATTTCTCATTAAAAACCTGTTGATGATGAAGCTAACAGCCATTCTCATTGTTCTCGGATGCCTTCATGCGGGTGCAAAAGGATTCAGTCAAAAAATTACATTGAATCTCAAAAATGCATCAGCAGAACAAGCGTTCAAAAAAATTGAACGGCAATCCAACTACGGATTCATTTATGCCAAGGAACAATTGGCCAGGATGAAACCACTCGATCTTGAAGTCAAAGACATTGAACTAAAAGATGTGCTGAACATGCTGTTCCTCCACCAGCCATTTGGCTATACAATTTCCGGCAACAATATTGTTGTGAAGAACAAGGAAACGGGGAATTTGCTGAATGATGTTCATGCAACGCCTCCTCCATTTATTGTCACTGGAAAAGTATCTGATGAAGAAGGGAAAGCCCTGCAAAATGTATCTGTTGTCTTGAAAGGAACTGGCAAGGGAACAGCATTGCCCAATACAAATATTGCCCAAGCGCTTCAGGGTGCTGTCCCCGGTCTTCAGATCAATACAAACTCCGGCAGTGCGGAAGGCAATGATTTGACCATTGATATCCGTGGAAGAAATTCCATCAGTGCCAGCAACAGCCCATTGATCATCTGGGACGGCATTCCATATACTGGCGGTATTTCAGAAATCAATCCATCTGATGTAGAATCCATAGAAATATTGAAGGATGCCTCTGCATCTGCCATTTATGGATCAAGGGGAGCAAATGGCGTCATCATCGTTACTTCCAAGCAGGGTAAAAAAGGAAAGCTCAACATCACTTACGATGGATTTTATGGTACCCAAACCATCATCAACAAACCCGCTCTCATGACAGGTCCGGAATTCTATGCGTTCAAGAACTCCAGGCTGAATATTCCGGTGAATTCCATGACCGCTTCAGAAGAGGCCATCAATGCTGCAGGGAAATGGGTGGATTGGTATGATCTTGCCACACAAACAGGAACAAGATCCCAGCACAGTTTGGGTGTCGCAGGCGGATCAGATAAAATTAGTTTTTACCTGGGGACTACGTACCTCAATGTCAAAGGGATTGCAATAGGCGATAAGTTTGAACGATATTCCATAAAGCCAAGCATTGACATAAAGGTCAACTCATGGCTCTCCCTGGGTTCGTCCACCCAACTTTCCTTTCAAGACAGAAGTGGCTTGCCTGCTACATTTTCCGGTGATTTTGGAGCCAATTATATGAACCCTTTGACCACAGCCTATGAATCAAATGGCAAGCCAACCATTTATGCATGGCCCGAATACAATACAGCGGGCAATCCGCTGGGTGACTTGCTTGCTACCAACAGGGACAATTCTTACAGGGTATTCAGTTCCAATAACCTCAAAATAGATTTTCCTTTTGTTAAAGGGCTTTCCTATAAGATCAATACTGGTATGGAGTTTGACAACAACCAGCGTAAAACATACAATGGTGTAGAAACAAAAGAAGGTTTTGAGAATGGCGGAAGAGCAGTGAATTATAATTCTGTAGAAAGGAATTTTACCGTTGAAAATATCCTGAACTACAGCCGTGTTTTTGGAAAGCACAATGTCAATTTTACAGGACTTTACAGTGGGCAAAGGAATGATTTTGACCGTGATCAATTGATTGGTATAGGATTCCCGAATGATGTCCTGACCAACTATCAGATGAATGCCGCAAAACTGCTTACTCCATCCTCGACTCAATTTGCCCAATCGATCCTTTCACAAATGGCCAGGTTGAATTATGGTTTTGATAGCCGCTATTTGCTGACAGTTACTGCAAGGCGAGATGGATATTCCGGGTTTGGTGAGGATACCAAGTACGGTACTTTCCCCTCGTTTGCATTCGCCTGGAACATTGGCAACGAGGCCTTTGCTGCCAATAAAAAATTTCTAAGCAATCTTAAGCTGCGTGCCTCTTATGGATTGAATGGCAACCAGGCAGTTTCCAGTTACCAATCATTGGCTACATTGAGCACCAGGGGATACCTCAATGGCACCAATTTGCTTACCGGTTATGTGCCGAATCGATTGGCCAATGAGCAGCTTGGATGGGAGTCTACGAAATCCTTGACTTTTGCGCTTGATTTCGGATTCTTCAACAACAGGATCTCAGGTTCTTTGGACCATTATGCTTCAAGGACACAGGATTTATTGTTGGAAAGAAATATCTCATCCGTTCAAGGTTTCACAAGGGTATTGCAGAACATCGGAAAGACTTCGAACAGGGGCATAGAGTTGAGCCTGAATACGGTCAATGTGAAGACGAAAGCATTCACATGGTCTACCAATCTCAATGTTTCACACAATACCAATAAAATTGTTGATTTGTATGGAGATGGTAAAGACGATTTGGGCAATCGATGGTTCATTGGAAAGCCGATACGTGTTGTATATGGTTTGAAATATGATGGTATTTTTAAGTCTGCTGAGGAAGTGGCCGCATCTGTACAAAAAGCAAGTGCAAAGCCAGGTTATGTAAGGGTCTTGGATGCTGATGGTGACGGCACCATCAATACTGCAGCCGACAGGATGATTCTCGGAAACCTTGACCCACGGGTCATTTGGGGAATGACCAACAATTTCAAATACAGGCAATTCTCATTGATGGTCTTTTTCCATGGTGTGATGGGCATTACCAAAGACAATCCAACTGAAAATGATGCAGTATATGGTGATGTCAGGCTCAATACCACAAAGAAAGATTGGTGGTCTGATAAAAATCCAACTGGAACACATTTTGCCAATGATGCATTGGCCAATCAGTTTAATGTCGGGTTCTATGAGAATGCGGATTTCACAAGATTCAAAGACATCTCTCTCGCATATGAACTTCCCCGAAAGGCGTTGGAAAAGATAAAAGTCAATACCATGAAAGTATATTTGACTGGAAGGAACATGGCAACCTTTACAAAATACAGGGGCTTGGATCCAGAAATCAGCAATCAATTGGGGGTGCCTTTACAGCGTGAAGTCATCTTTGGTGTAAACCTTTCCTTCTAATCAGAAAAAATTGAAATGATGAAAAATAATTATAAAACAATTGTCATGCTTCTTTTTGTCATGCTGGTTTCAGCAGGATGCAAAAAAGATTTTCTCAATGAACAACCGCTGGCTGTAATCGCCCCAGACAATCTCTATGTCAACAAGGCTGGTTTCGAATCTGGCTTGTATGGACTGTATAATCTCGTCCGCCGTGAAAGGGGAGGAATCGATGGTGGATTCAATTCAAATAGCACCAATGACCTTTACCTCACTGCAGCCTTCATTGGTGTAGACAATGCTTTTGCCCCATTTCCTGCAGGGGGCAATGCACCAGAGCGCATGTTCAATAGTTTCGGTGTATTGATGAACTCTACACAGGGCTATCTCAGTAATCTATGGGCCTGGCTCTATCAAACCATTAATGCGGCGAATACAATTATTGGAAGGGCTGAGAATCCTGCCATCAATTGGACAGCTGCTGAAAAAAACCAGATCGTTGGTGAGGCCAGATTGGTAAGGGCCTGGGCATACCGGCATTTGACCTTTCTTTGGGGTGATGTTCCTTTGAATCTGGAAGAGTCAAAGGGCAGTAATATCCGCACCGATTGGGAAAGAACCAGCAGGGCTGAGGTAAGAAAAGCGATGGAAGCTGATTTGCTTTTTGCAGAAGCCAATATGTCCGACCCTGCACCCAATGCTGCACGTTTTCCGAAAGCGGTGGCTACACATTACCTGGCCGAACTCTACCTTACAATAGGAGACAATGCCAAAGCAAAGGCAAAAGCACTTTCACTGACCACCAGTTCCCTGTACAAGATTGTTACTGCCAGATATGGAATTAAACGAACATTGCCAGGTACAGCATTTACCGATATGTTTTTGGATGGAAACTCTAACAGGAGTGAAGGCAATACGGAAGCACTTTGGGTCATGCAAAATGAATATCTCTCACAGGGTGCAGAAAACAATATCATGAGGAGATGGTGGGTCAACCGCTATGAACGCATAACGGTAGGTGGAAAGACTCCCATTACTTTTTCAATTGACAATGGAGGACGTGGTATTGGGAGGTTTGGTGTCACCAAATATGCATTGTCGGTATATGACCCCAAAGATGACCGTGGTTCATACCATGCATGGCGCTTGTTTTACCAAATGAACAATGCTGCTTCATTACCAACGGGTGCAAAGTTGGGTGATACGGTAAAGCTTACCCCTTTGGCCGCAGCTGAGCCCGTAACAAATGCGTCCAATGCACAAGCCTGGCCAAGTACACGCAAGTGGGACTGGGCACCTGCCATTGCATCAGATTTACAGCAGTCGAGTAACTACAATGACATGATTTATTTGAGGCTTGCCGAAACCTATCTTTTGCTTGCAGAAGCACAATTGAAATTGGGAGAAACGGCAGAAGCTGCAGCCACCATCAATGTGCTCAGGGCCAGGGCCAATGCACCACTTGCAACTGCTGCACAAGTCAACCTCAACCTTATCCTTGACGAACGTTCAAGAGAATTGGTCACTGAAGAGCACCGCAGGTATACCCTGATCAGGACAGGCACTTGGTTTGACAGGACCAAGTTGCATAACAAAAATGTATCTACCTTCATTGCACTTCGGGATACAATTTTGCCCATTCCCCAATCTGTGATTGATGCCAACCTCACCAAACCAATGCCTCAAAATCCTGGTTACTAAAATGAAATATCAATTAACGATGCTTCTTGTTTTTCTGCACCTGACTGTTACCCTTCTGGCGCAGTCAGGACAGGATTCCATTCTTGTGATGGCAAAAAAGTGGAGCCGCGACAAGAACAGGAATATTGTCTATTCCGACTGGACGGCGTTTAAGGCCATGACTGTTGGACGTGTGGGTCTAGACTTGCCCAAGCCTACAGCAGTTTCCCGGTACGGTGGAAATCTTTCTGCTCAATTCAGTGCAACAGGATTTTTCCGCATTGAAAAAAACAATGGCAAACATTGGATGGTTGACCCTGAGGGAAATGCATTCATCGGTATTTCACTCAACAGTGTAAGAAAGGGAAGCTCTCCGCAACATGAAAGGGTGTTTGCTGAAAAATATGGGACAGATGTAAAATGGATGGCAGGGGTAAAGCAGGACATGAAAACTGCCGGATTCAACATGCTAGGCTCCTGGAGCGATACTGCAGCCATAAAGCGCTACAATCAATCCAACGCCAAAGATGGCATTGTTTATACGACACAACTCAGTTTACTTGCGGGTTTTGTGCAGCAGCAGAAAAAAAATGATCCTTCAAAAAAAGAATGGCCAACCCTGGCTTTCTTGTTTGATCCTGGGTTTGACAACTATTGCCGGACAAAATGTGAGGCAAACAAATATGCCATGGCTGATCCCTGGTTGGCAGGGCATTTTTCTGACAATGAACTTCCCTTTCAAAACAACCTGATCAAGGAATTCATTTCACTCAATGATCCCGGAAGTGCAGCCTATCATCTTGCTACCAACTGGGTTCAATCAAAAGCCCTTGATACTGCACACCTCACCAAAGACCAGCAGGAAAATTTTTCAGGATATGTTGCTGCTGTTTATTACAAAATAGTTTCCTCGGCCATCAAACAATCAGACCCCAATCACCTGTACCTCGGGAGCAGATTGCATTCCAGTGCCAAAAACAATCCCTATCTGCTCAAGGCTTGTGAACAGTATCTTGATATCATCTCCATCAATTATTATGGCAATTGGACCCCAACGCCAAAAGAATTCAACGCATGGAATGCCTTGGCCAAGCCTTTCATGATTACTGAATTTTATACCAAAGCGGAGGACTCCGGATTGCCCAATATTACCGGAGCAGGATGGTTGGTGAAAACCCAACAGGAACGGGGCATTTTCTATCAGAATTTTTGTCTCTCCCTGCTTGCTGCTCCCAACTGTGTAGGATGGCATTGGTTCAGGTACCAGGACAACGATCCAACTGACCGCAAGGCAGACCCTTCCAACAATGATTCAAACAAAGGGTTGGTGAACAACCGCTATGAAGTATATCTACCCCTTGCTGAAAAGATGATTGAACTCAATCGCAATGCCTATGGATTGAGGAATCTCAATCAGGGTCCAATAAAAAAGTAAATATGCATTTAATCACTGAAGCAGCTTTGAATCAATCGGATAAGATTGCCATCATTGCCTCAGGAAATTCATTCTCTTACAAGACCCTGCTGCAAACATCGCAGCAGTTTGCCACACATCTCCTTGATGGCAGCAACGACCTTGATGGCGCAAGGGTAGCCTACATGGTTGATCCCGGCTTTGATTATGTGAAAGTGCAGTGGGGTATCTGGCAGGCTGGTGCAGTGGCAGTTCCACTCTGCATTTCACATCCCTTGCCCTCACTGCAATATGTGCTCGAAGATACAGGCGCAACAATACTGGTTATATCGCTCCAGTACCATGACCTCTTGGCTGCTTATGCCCTGGAGCATTCCATCAGGCTCATTTTTGTGGACAGGGTTCCGGAGCCAGCAATTGTGGAATTGCCCAGGGTTGATCCCCAATGCAATGCAATGATCCTCTATACCAGTGGTACCACCAACAAACCCAAAGGTGTTGTTACGACGCATGCAAACATTGCAGCACAAATCAAATCAATTGCCAGCGCTTGGCAATATGCCCCCACTGACCATACACTCTGTGTTTTGCCACTCCATCATGTCCATGGCATCATCAATGTCGTATCGGCAACACTCTCGATTGGTGGTACAGTAGAATTCGTTGATTCATTTTCAGTCGATGATATATTTTCTAGATTCCTCAAAGGGGATATCAATGTTTTTATGGCCGTTCCCACCATTTATTTCAAGCTCATTGCAGCCTTTGAATTGCTGGATGCAGAGGCCAGGCAACAGCTGAAAAATGCCATGAAGAAGTTCAGGCTGATGGTATGCGGATCGGCGGCTTTACCTGTTTCTGTGATGCAACAATGGCAGGAAGTAAGCGGTCATGTGCTGCTTGAAAGATATGGTATGACAGAGATAGGAATGGGCATCAGCAATCCATATGAAGGTCTGAGAAAGCCCGGTTCGATTGGTATGCCACTACCAGGTGTATCGGTACGGTTGGTGGATGAACACATGCAACCGGTTATCAATGGAGAGGCTGGAGAGATACAAATCAAGGGAGAAAATGTGTTCAAGGAATACTGGAATAAACCAGATGCCACAGCAAAAGAATTCACACCCGATGGATGGTTCAAGACAGGTGATGTTGCTGTGGTCGAAGAAGGATATTATCGCATCTTGGGAAGAAGTTCTGTTGACATCATCAAGTCTGGAGGATACAAATTGTCTGCCCTTGAAATTGAGGAAGTTTTGAGAACCCATGAACTGGTGGATGATTGTGCCGTAGTCGGCATTGCTGACGATGAATGGGGTGAATTGGTAGTCGCTGCCGTGGTGGCAAAACCAGGGCTTGAACAGCATCAATTGAACCAATGGATGCGTACACAAATGCCTACTTACAAGACGCCTAGGAAATATTTGTTGGTCAAAGAGCTGCCCAGAAATGCTATGGGAAAGGTGGTGAAAAATGAAGTAAAAACAATGTTCCAATGAAATTGATCAGACCAGTTGCGATGATGGTGTTGATGATACTCTTCATGAACACCGCTACTGCACAGCGTTTCAGAGAACCTGTTTTTGATGCACTTGATTCAATCAATGGCATCGCCTATGGCAGGGCCATGAACATAAAAGGCAATGTAGAAACATTGTTGATGGACCTGATTTTTCCTCAGGGAGATACCATGAAGAAAAGACCATTGGTTATTTTCATCCATGGAGGAGGTTTTCAGAACAACAGCCGAAAGGGCTCCTACAGTGCGATGGTTTGCCAGGGTTTTGCAAAACGAGGTTTTGTAACTGCCACGATCGATTATCGGCTGGGTATTGAAAACCAGAAAACCGAAGTTGATTATGCCAATGCCCTTTATCGCGCTCAGCAAGATGGTCGCGCCGCGGTTCGTTTTTTAAAAAAACATGCCACTCAATATGGCATCGATACCAATCAGGTATTTTTGACAGGCAGTTCTGCGGGGTCAAAAACCGCCATGGCCATAGCCTATATGGATGAGTTGGAGTTACCTGGTGGCATCGATATTCAAAAATGGGGCCCCCTTGAAGGTGCGGGAAGCAGTGAAGGATTCTCATCCAAAGTGCATGGTGTCATGAATGCATGGGGAGCCATGATTGATTTCAATTGGATAAAAAAAGGCGATGCGCCACTGTTCAATACTTCCGGTACCATGGACAAGACGGTTGCCTTTGACAGTTCATTTGGATACCATGGATTCAAGTATGGGGGCTATATCCTTTATCAGCACTGCCTTTCATTGGGCATTCCCACAGCATGGCGTCCTTTTTATGGCGCCGGACATACCTTGGATAACAATAAGTCAAAACAAGACAGTTGTTTTCAAGCAATGGTGGAATGGTTGTATCCTCTTTTGGCCATCAACCAACTAAAAATGACTAAACTTGCAATAGCAAACAATATTCAATTTCACAGGAATGAAAATTTATGGCGTAGCCGTTCTGTCAGCCTGCTTCATCGCAGGTCAACTCATAGGTGAGGTACTGGGAATTGTATTTCATTTTGATGGCAACATTGGTGGTGTTGGATTTGGAATGCTCTTGCTGATTGTATTGGGTGATTGGATCAAAAAGAAAAAATGGTTGGATGCAGAATCGGAGTCCGGCATTCATTTTTGGAGTGGCATGTACATTCCTGTTGTGATCGCCATGTCGGCTACACAGAATGTAAAGGCTGCTTTGAGTGGTGGATGGGTGGCCTTGGTGGTAGGTGTTTTCGCTACCCTGCTTTGTTTCTCATTGATACCATTGCTTTCCAAGCTGCAAAAGAAAACTGATCTTTCAGGTTCATCCTCATAAACTCATTTATGGACTTCATCCCCAAACTGTTTGCTAAAAATGAGTTGATTGTAGCCTTCCTGGTGGTTGGCCTGATCATGTTCATCTCTGTACTTGTTTCTAAGCACCTGCTGCGCAACAAAATTCCAGGTGCTGCTGTAGCCATCACCCTGGGCTTGATTCTGGCCTATTTTGGTGGGAAAAAAGGGATTGCGGATATGCCGTTGTTTGCCGGCATGGCCTTTCTTGGGGGTTCGATGATGCGTGATTTCTCTATTGTATCCACTGCGATGGGAGCCAGCCTTTCAGAGATCAAAAAAACCGGTTGGGTAGGAATCCTTTCTCTTTTTATCGGCATTGCCGTTGCCTTTTTTGTTGGAGGATCCATTGGCTATGCGATGGGATACAGGGATATTAAAACTGTTGCCACTATTGGTGCGGGCGCCTGTACATTCATCGTTGGGCCAGTTACTGGTGCAGCATTGGGCGCCAGTTCAGACGTCATCGCGATCAGCATTGCCATTGGTGTGATCAAGACGGTTGTAGTGACGATTCTCACTCCCCTCATTGCAAAACGCATAGGGCTTGATAATCCGCAGACTGCCATGATCTATGGCGGGCTGATTGGTACCACCAGCGGAGTGGCTGCAGGCCTCGCTGCCACTGACCCGAAGCTTGTTCCCTATGGTGCACTGACCGCAACATTCTACACGGGTTTGGCTTGCATGCTTTGTCCCTCAATTTGTTATTTCATCCTTAGCCTCTTCATCTGATCATTTATTTTGTTTGATGCTTTTTCATTGCTAAATTGAATACCATGAAAAGAATCTTCATTGCATTCATGCTGTTGCTGCCATTGTTTTCAATGGCCAATGGATTTGAAAATCATGTTGGCAAAACCGACAATTGGCATGGATTTGAAAGAACACATTTTACTTTCAATAGCCGCAATGCCTGGATAGTTAAACCCATCAAGCCATTGGAAGGAAAGCCCTGGGTGTGGCGTGCACATTTTCCAGAATGGCATACCGATGTGGATTCTATCCTGCTTACGCGGGGATTCCATATTGCCTATGTCAATACCAACGATATGTATGGATCACCCAGGGCCATGCAGGTCTGGAATGCTTTTCATGCTTTCATGGTGAAGGATGGATTTGCAGAAAAGGTTGTATTGGAAGGGGTCAGCCGCGGTGGGCTCTATGTGTACAACTGGGCCAAAAGAAACCCCTTGAAAGTGGCCTGTATATATGCCGAAGCACCGGTGTGTGATTTCAAAAGTTGGCCAGGTGGAAAAGGCGTTGGCAAGGGATCTCCATCCGATTGGCAGGTGCTGCTGAAACAATACGGATTTACTGAAGAGCAGGCCCTTGCCTACAAGGACAATCCCATAGACAACCTTGAGGGCCTGGCGGCGGCTGGTGTTCCTGTTTTGCATTCCATTGGATTGAACGACAAGATTGTTCCTAACATCGAAAATACATTCACGCTGATCAACAATTACATCAAGTCAGGTGGAACGGCGACGGTGATGCCCATGACCAGAGGGCCGCAGAACTTGGAGGGTCATCACTTCATGATCGAGCAGCCTTCAGCCATTGCTGATTTTATCAGCAGCAATGCATATCCCGTAAAGCCCATCCTCGATCCTGCCCAGTTTCATGTGCCAAGAACAGGATTGACAAACAGCTTCATCCAATTCACCAAAGAGAAAACCGGACGTGTGGCCTTTATGGGAGGCTCGATTACCGAGAATCCTGGCTGGCGCAATAAAGTGACCCAATACCTCACAGAGCGATTTCCTGAAACCAAATTTGAATTCATTGATGCGGGTATTTCATCCACAGGTAGTACACCCGGTGCTTTCCGATTGGCTGCTGAAGTACTTTCCAAGGGAAAGATTGATCTTTTCTTTGAAGAGGCCGCCGTCAATGACCGGACCAATGGCTTTAACAATACCGCACAGGTGCGGGGCATGGAGGGCATTGTACGGCATGCCAGGATCAGCAACCCATTGATGGACATTGTAATCATGCATTGTGTTGATCCCGAAAAAATCGCTGATTATACTGCAGGAAAAATTCCCAATGAAATCATCAACCATGAGCTTGTTGCTTCACAGTACAATGCCAATACAGTCAATTGGTCAAAAGAAGTTACTGCACGTATTGCTGCAGGGGAGTTTAGCTGGAAGGAGGATTTCAGAGACCTGCATCCCTCCAAATTTGGACAGGAAGTATATGCCCGCTCCCTCATCGGATTTTTAAACAAGTCATATGAAAATATTGCTGCAGATGCAGTGGCGATTCATCATGTTCTGCCAAAGCCAATTGATCCATTCAGTTATTCCGAAGGACAATATGTAGATGTGAAGCAAGCAAGGATCATCAGCAATTGGGGCATTGATGAAAAATGGGTTCCCAAAGATGGGGCAGGAGGGAGAAAGCAATTCATGAACCGTCCTGCATTGATTGCAACAGAAGTGGGGGCTGAACTGGAACTTGATTTTTCAGGAAAGGCCATTGGCATTTGTATTGCATCAGGGCCAGATGCCGGTGTAATCGAGTATAGCATTGATGGAAAGC
The DNA here is from genome assembly GCA_021299175.1 of Chitinophagaceae bacterium. Taxonomy (GTDB): domain Bacteria; phylum Bacteroidota; class Bacteroidia; order Chitinophagales; family Chitinophagaceae; genus Pollutibacter. The sequence continues at coordinate 2,087 of JAJTFY010000043.1, read as the reverse complement.
CGTTCAAGAAAAAAGATCTCTATACACAGTGGAGTGGCTTTCTTCACTTGCCATGGTACATCGTTTTGGAGGATGAACTGAAAGACAAACAGCACCGAATTCGCATCAGGATGTCCGCAGATAAAAACGAGAAAAGCAAAGGCAATGCCTGCCGGATTGTATATTTTTTGGTCAACGGATAATAATCATTTTGTTGTCAGGGCATTAAAAATGCTGAATGCCCTAATCTGAGGATCAGCCAATGTTTTGGTGATCCGCAGCCGCAATGCTGAGACTGTTGTTGCGTTGAATTGTGCAATGAATTTATGTCCGATGGATGAACCGGAACAAAGCGTGGTCCAGCCTTCTGATGTCTTTCCTTCTACTGTGAATTCCCTCACCCTTTCTCCATAGGCGATATCCTCCATCAACATTACATGATCAATGACCGTGTTTTTTTTCAAATTGATCTGATGGATCAGGCCATTGCCACTTGTTGTTGCAATTGGTTGGGAGAATCTTTTCCTGACCTCCTCTCCAAACGATTGAAGCCTGATTGAATCAGGAGCGGGTATCAAGCCTCTTGGATCAGGTGTGAGCCCGAGTATCAAGGTAGAGTTTCTTCCAACAGATCCATAATACATATTCATGAGGTTCTCCAGGGGTTGGATGTATGCTTCATCGCCAGGCTCCCAGAACCATTCATGCCTTCCCTTGTATCCCCGCAGGGGTGCATCACTCATGGCAGGCATGTAATATTTCCCATTGGGATCGCCTTCTTTCAGCATCTTGAAATCGTTTTTGAAAATCTCTTTTTGTTTGGCGGAATGTGAAAATGGATGAGGAAAAGTTCCCCAGCATGGATAGCTTACTTTGCCACTTTCGCTACCACCCCATCGGATATCAGCGCGCTGTGTATTGTGGTAGAAAAGGATGTTCTTCTGGTATTTTTCCACGATCGGAAGAATATTGGGTCCGCCAAGTTCAGGTCCATGCGCTCCGCCATCAAACCATACCATGAAAAGTTCTCCATAACGCGACATCAGTTCTTCTGTCATTTTTTCCATCATGCGGTTGTAATGGATCTGTCGGTTCTTTGCAAACTGGCTGCTGTCGTTGTGCACCATAAAATCATAGACTCCATAAAATGAATTCCAGCGGGTACCAATGTAAATACCGGGCTTGACATTGTATTTCCTGCAAGAAGCCACAAAATCTCGCACAATGTCTCCTTTTCCATCCTGGAATTTCAGGGCTTTCATGCAATAGGGATTTACATCGGATTGGTACAAGGCAAATCCTGTTTCATGGGTTGCTGTCAGCAGGGCAACTTTTCCGCCGGCAGCTGCAAAACTCCTGATCCATTGGTCCGTATCCAGTTGGGTAGGATTGAAAATATTATGGTCTATGATGGGGGTGATGCGGTTTTTGGGCTGATTGTATCTTTCTCCATCAAAGACATGCAGGTCATAGCTGAAGAGTGCAGTCAATTCAGCATCTTGCCAAAGCATTTGGGTTGGATTCGGAAGTGGGATGCTGTCTTGCGCTATTGCAGTACCTGTAACGCTTGCCATCACCAATATGGACAGCATCAATTTTTTGTATTTCATCTTCTTGTTTTGAAGCATCAGCTGCCCCTCGGCTTTTGTTTTTCCGTTCTTCCCCAATCAGGCAGGTCAATGTTCAGGTTGTCATGGGTTTCTTCCATTTGCTTTTTCAGCAAGGCCCTCAAGGCTGCAATTCTTTTTGACTGTGATGCCATTGCTGAAAGATCTTTTGTTTCCCAAGGATCATTCCTGAGGTCAAATAATTGGGTTGTCAATACACCATCAACATTATACAGGATCAGTTTGAAACCGTCTTCCGTTTTGATGCTCCTGCTCCAATGGCCATAAACATTGTAGATATTTTTCCTGATGCTTTTGGAAGGATCTTTGAACACAGAAAAAAATGATTTGGCCTCAACAGAAGAAGGCGCCTTGATGCCAAGGTATTCATACACGGTGGGTGCAATATCACTTAGGTAGGTAAAGCCATTTGTTCTGGCATTGGATGGAACTCCTGGCCCAGCCATGATCATGGGAACACGGATGCTGTGTTCATAGAGG
>JAJTFY010000042.1 GCA_021299175.1 Chitinophagaceae bacterium | reverse complement strand
TTCTACTGATCAATTCACCTTGCCAGCGTACTTTTAAAGTAGCAGCATCAGTAACATTTGCATCCATATAAGAAGTAATATTCGTCAAGGCGCGTTTTTCTTTTGGAATATGATTACCATAAATTTTCCAGTTTGACCTGACACCTTTCTCAAACTTTTGCATATGGGCTTCGCTAGTATCAATCATGCCACTGGCAGGCTTGCCGCCTTTGAACCATGCTTCTACATCATCCCACAATGCGTCCTTGTTATAGACCATCAAACGATGCAGCAATTCAGAATTGCCATCAGTCCCAACAGGGTATTGCGTCGGAGCCATCCGCGCAAATATCTGCCCTTTGGGATCTGTGGCTTCATAGGAATGAATGTGTTGCGTTTCCATTTGAAAAGGTTTGTTGGCCTTTGATGGACGCTTATCCAGAAACAATCCGCTCAGGAGTGGATTGTCAACAGAAGCTTCACTCCAGAAATAGGGTGTAAAGAACGCGACCGGTCCTTTGAAATTTCCAGTATTGAGAAACAAGGTCCAACACTGATTGCCGGTGGGAACGTCTTTACCCGCGGTAGTCAATTGGGGTTCAGTGAGCGGCAAAGGCAGATAGCCACTTCCAAACCATTCACCGCAGGTACCCTGCCGAAGATTGAGCCCGTCTGGAGGCCACAACAACCATGGACTCAGTTGTGCAACACCGTATTTACCTTTGGATTTAGTCCAGTCCCTTCCCCTACCGGCACCAGGCCCATTGGCCCATCCTGCAAAATTCAATTGCACACCACCCATGATAAATTTGGGTGTTGCGGTTGCAAACTCTGTATCTCGCCACCATCCAAGTCCTCCTTCAATATCAGTATATAATTTTTCCACTGGCAGGGGGCCGTCATGTTCAGGATGCATCCAGGTTCCGAACAAGCCTGATTGAAAACTGCGTCCCGGATATTCCTTCACCAAAGGCCATGCGGCTGCATACATGGAGTAGCCTGCATTAAATGATTGATCAACTTTCTCCAGGCGTGTGATCATATAACCGCCAATATTTCCTTTTCTCAACGGCATGCGTAAGGAATCCTGCGCGGCAGAAAGTATGGCCATCAACATGAAAAAAACATTCACGATTATGCATTTCAACTGCATGAAGATGATACGTTTGGATAAAGATGCAGGCAATGTTATTCGTTCCATTTTTATTGTGGGGGTTTTATTTTTTAAGGCCTGTTTACAGCGTTGTCATTTTTTCTTTTCTTTCAACAATTTTTCTGCTTCTTGAATGATCCTGAGTTGTGCCAGTTCTTCTGCCTTGCGCTGCAACAGTTTCTGCTTTTGCCTAAATGCTTCCACTTCCTCAGGCAGGTAGGGTGCATCCGGATACTCCCATTGGTCAGTTCTGAAAAGAGGTACTGGAATAATTCTATCTGCGTCGTTGACAAGGTTGCCCAATGGATTGCGGGCCCAGGCGTAACGCAGTTCTACTGGATCAACAACAAGATCATTCCATACAACAACCCTTTTTTTATCATTGACTTTTTGCCCCTTCTCGTTCACCAGTTTCACATATTCAGCCTTTGCGGGATAAAAATGTTGATCAGGCCCTGCGATTGAAAAGCCTTCCAAAGGCCTGTCATCAGAGGATTTCACCTCCTTGCTAAAGGTTACAATGATTCGGTCCTTGAGCCTTTCGATGCTCTTATAGATTGCCGGTTCCCATCCTAGTTTAAAACCATACTGGGTTGACAATGCCCAGCGGGCCATCCGCTCACCAACTTCCGCTTTTTTTTGAGGATGATACCAGTTTACCTGTTGGTCGTATGCAGCAGCATACCCTGTATTGGGTAAATCCCGATAGGCATTGAACTGTCCTTCACGAATGTATGGTGCAGGATCCAACATTCTCAATTCATAATTATCCAACGTTTGTGGTTCTCCCCCGGCACTCAATTCCATGACTCCGAAGGGTAAATTTTTGTTGTTGAACAAGGCCCTCCAGTCATTGATCAATGCCTTGTAATTTAATGCATACAATGCTGGACGGGAATCTCCCAGCGCATTGTTATAGCCCTGATGAAACAGTACTCCTTTTACCGTGAGCCCACCAATGATGGCCACCATTCCCGTATAGGATGATCCGGGAAAATTCCTGTCAAGCGAAGGCCTTACCGAGGGCTCCACCGGCTTTGGAGCAGGTTCCAATCCCTGGCTTTTCAGGACAAGGCTTCTTTTCTCCCAATTGGTGATTTTTGTTTTAAGGTCTTCAACCGGATCATATGCCGCCTCCTTGTCATTCCATTGCTTTACCAAGGCTTTGTTCTCAGGCATCTTGTTCAGTGTCGTGGGGCTTAGCCAGGCTTCGACCGTAGTTCCTCCCAATGATGCATCAATCAAACCAATGGGTATCTGGCTGGCCAAATGTATTCTTCTCCCGAATATATAGCCCAATCCAGAGAATGTTGCAACTGTTGAAGGAGAGCAAGCAAACCAGTATCCTTTTTTATCGTACCTGTCGTTCCAGCTATCGTATTCATTGATTCTTTCAAAATCCTTCTTTGGCAAATGACCTGCAGAACTGGGAATGGTCATGAGACGAATGTTGGGGAAATTGGCCGATAAAACTTCTGCATCGCCATGAAAGATCCTGGATAAATCCATCTCCATGTTGCTCTGACCTCCAAGCACCCATATATCACCAACCAATACGTTGGAAAATATTACCGCATCAACCTTTCCGGAAACTTTCATGTCCTGGGGTTGGGTATTTGCTTTCATGGGATCAAGATGGGTAAACCACTCCCCTTGCTGATTGGCCTGAGTCGATTTAACCTGTCCTCCAAATTCAATTTTAACGCGCTCAGATGGATTGGCCCATCCCCAAATTTTGACAGGCTGGTCGCGCTGCAAAACCATATTGTTATCAAAAATATGGTGCGGGCGAACCTGTGAAAACAATGAACCACCCAATAGAAAAAACAATACAACCATCATGGTTTTTGGAGCTTTCATTACTGTAGATTTCATACCGTAAGTTTAGCCAATAAATTTTATAGTTAGAGTAAACAATTCTTCTCCAGTTTTAACCTTATTTTATCAGTTCAATTGGATTGTTAGGCAACAAGCGATACATTCAAGAATTGTGTTTCCCCTTGAACCGAGTTGATAAATTTATTGAATGAATCAGCAATGCAAAAACAGGTATGAAAAACAGGAAAGCAGCACGATTGAAAAAAAATACCATAGGCCTGTTTGTTGTCATTTCAGTTTGCTGTATCTCTTTTAATTTAATCAAGGATTGGGATCCTCAACCTGACCCTGTCAACCCTGCTGCAGATGAGATCTCAGCCTGGAAAACCATCAATCCTGGCGTTCAGACTGGGTTTGGATCCACTGATATTGCCTACGCAAAAAGTCTTCCTCCCTCGGGAAAAATTTCTGCTTCCGTCAATCTTCAGGGCTGGAAAGGAGAAAGGATCAATTGCCTCTTGCTAGTTTGGTCTGCTGAAAAAATAGATGAGGTCATTGTCAGGGCAAGTCCGTTTCGCAACAGTAATCATCAACTCGATAAGGGAATCACCTCCATATCCATCGTCAATTATGTTTTGAGCAATGAATTTGCTGGTGGATGCGGCACCAGGGATTTGAATAAATCTCCATCACAGATAAGTCCTGACCTGCTCAAAAAAGCCAACAAGTTTGGCATTAATGCCCAAGAGACAAAACCTGTATGGATTGCTGTTGACATACCACCACTGGCGCCCCCGGGGGTTTACAAGGGAAACATTTCAGTTGAATCGACGTCCGGCACGGTAAACCATGCAATTACATTGGAAGTGATGAACAAGTCTCTCCCAGCACCTTCAGCATGGTCCTTTCATCTTGACCTTTGGCAGAATCCCTACGCTGTTGCAAGGTTCAACCGGGTAAAATTATGGTCAGCGGAACACATCAACCTATTGAAACCTTTACTGACCATGCTTGCCCAAGCGGGACAGAAATGCATCACCACAACACTGATTGAGGACCCTTGGGCGGGTCAGACATTTGATCCATATGGGTCCATGATCAAGTGGGTCAAAAAAGCGGATGGCGCCTGGACCTATGACTATTCAGTATTTGATCTCTATGTCAACCTTGCTATGGAATCAGGGATAAAAGAACAAATCAATTGCTATTCAATGGTTCCCGTTGGCAATAAATTTTCGTGGTTTGATGAAAAGTCTTCCAAAACCATCACCATTGAATCAATACCAGGAACAAAGGCATATGAGGACATGTGGAGAAGCTTCTTGCATGATTTCAAAGGCCATCTGAAGGCCAAGGGTTGGTTGCATAAAACGGCCATTGCGCTTGATGAACGGGAAGAAGAAGAAATGGAAAAAATGTTCGGTTTTTTGAAGGAGGCAGCACCTGAATTGAAAATTTCTATGGCTGGCTTCTATTATGGTAAAATCAACCCGGCCATTTATGATTTCAGTTCTAACTGGAGACATGTTGATACACTTGCCGGGGATGTTATTGATGCCAGAAGACGTTCTGGCTTAAAAACAACCTATTATGTGGCCTGCGGAATACCAAAGCCCAACAATTTTACGTTCTCCCCGCCGGCTGAATCCTGCTATGAGGGCTGGTTTGCATCGGCCATGGGGTTCGATGGATTCTTGAGATGGGCCTATAACAGTTGGCCTGAAAACCCTTTGCTGGATTCCAGGTTCATCCGATGGCCCAGTGGAGATACTTATTTTGTTTATCCAAACGCCCAAAGTTCAGTGCGGTTTGAAAGACTCAGGGAAGGCATTCAGGACTATGAGAAAATAAGAATATTGCGCAAAGAACTAGCAGAACATCCATCAAGAGAAGCCGCTGCCGCCAGAGAAGAATTGAATAATTTCATGGGCAGCATCAACACCAAAACCCTTGACAAGCGATCTGCTGCAGATGTTGTCAATGAAGGAAAAAAACTATTGGCTAAGATTGCCAGATCTGTTGATGGATACAAAGCAGAACAACAAAGATGACAATATACAATGCAGTGGAAATGATATCTGGAATATGGAAAGGATGAAAAATATCAACACGATAGAAACAACATGAAAAAGAATTATACATTTCTATTCTTACCAATAGCCCTGATGTTGCTTTTCTGTGACGCTACCGTCGCACAAAATCAATTGACTGCAAAGAAACCCAGTGGAAAAGAGGCAATAGAAATGACCAACAGGCTAATGCATGGTTGGAATACCTGGAATACCCGCAGTGTATTGTCACACGTACTGTTGCCAGAATGCTTTGCCATCAATCTTGCGATGAAAGACCAGCAGGGTAAAATCCTTGAGGAAACCTTGATTGGCAGGGATCATTATGACAGCAAAGAGCAGGTCATCCCTGGGCCACATGCCTATGATGGAACTTACACGGAACTTGAAGTAGAATGGCACAATATCCGGTTACGGGTGCAGAGTGCATCGGTGGACAACGAATTGTATATACTGCTAAGCCCATTGAAAGCATCAACAGGTGATTCATTGCTGATAACACCCAAGATGCTATGGAACAGAAAAGGCGAAATAAACATTGATCAGCACATGATTGTCGGACAGACGCCAACAAATAATATCAAAGTATATGTCAATGGAAACAAGAAAATAATCTCTTCCAATGCCTTCCACATTCCATTGGATAAAGCAATCGTGATTTCAACAGGCACATCAAAGTCGGAGGAACTTGTTGCAAAAACCATCCAAAATGCAAAACAAAAATTCGAAACTGAGCGATTGAAAGTTGGCAAATCTCCGGAAGCATATGATGCCATGCAAACAGTGCTTGCATGGACGACCATTTATGATCCCAACAACAGCAGAATAATCAATCCTGTTAGCCGCACATTTTCAAACGACTGGGTATTGTTCGGTTGGGATACTTATTTCGCAGCTTACATGTTATCACTTGACAACAAGGAGCTGGCTTATGCCAATGCGATCGCTATTACCAAGGAGATTACAGACAGAGGATTTGTTCCCAATAACTCGCAGTATGGGCATAAAAGTGAGGACCGGACTGAGCCCCAGGTTGGATCAATTGTGGTAAGGGAAATTTATAGGAAGTACAAGGAAAAGTGGTTTTTACAGGAAGTATACAATGAGTTGCTCAGCTGGAACCGTTGGCGAGCAGCCAACAGGGATATAGACGGTTACCTGGTGCATGGCACAGATCCTTATGATTATGGCAATACCAAATCTCGCTCAGCCACTGAATCCGGAAAAATGAAGGCGGCCAAATGGGAATCCGGGATGGACAATTCTCCCATGTGGGACGATGCAGGTTTTGACAGCGTAAACCATCGAATGTTGATGGCGGATGTAGGATTGATGAGCCTTTACATAGCCGATTGCCAGAGCCTGTCTGAAATAGCTGCTATTTTGGGACATGCGGGTGATGCAAAAGAACTAACAGAAAGAGCAGAGAAGTATTCCAAAAAACTGGAGACACTTTGGGATGATCAGTTTGGACTTTACTTGAACAAAGACTTGGTAACAGGAAAACCCAGTTACCGGTTAACGCCTACTTTATTCTATCCATTGCTGACAAAAGTTCCCAGCCTGGAACAAGCCTCAAGGATGATGAAGGAACATTTTTACAATCCCAATGAATTCTGGGGAGAATACATCTTGCCTTCGGTTGCACGCAATGACAAGGCATTCAAAGACAATCATTATTGGAGAGGCAGGATCTGGGCGCCATTGAACTTCTTGGTTTACCTGGGCATGAGAAACTACAATATACCAGGGGCCAAAAAAGATATGGTTGAAAAATCAAAAGCCTTGCTTTTAAAAACCTGGTTGAGTGATCGGCATGTATGTGAAAATTATCATGCTGAAACCGGACTTGGTGGAGAGGCCAATACATGGAGTGATGCATTTTATCATTGGGGTGCTTTGCTAGGCTTTATGGATATTATGGAAAAAGGATATGTACCTTCTCCCCAGGCACAGATGAATAACCTAAAAAAATAACATTAATCATTACAATCATTAAAAATATACTCCAGTGAAATTGATCAAGCTTTTTTCCATATCCCTTCTTTTTGCATTCCCAATCGTACTGATTGGACAAACTGAAAATATTGACCAGGCAGTAATGGCAAAAATCAGAACCGAAGGAATGGTGAATTCAAAAGTCATGGATATTGCATTTCAGATCACTGACGCAAGTGGACCAAGGGTCACCAATTCCCCAGGATTTATGCGTGCCGCCAACTATGCCATAAACCAATTGACCCAATGGGGTTTGGTCAATGCCAGATTGGACCCATGGGGTGAATTTGGGAAAGGGTGGGAACTAGAAAAATCCTATGTGGCGATGTCATCTCCCTGGTACAGGTCACTCATTGCATACCCCAAAACATGGACAGCAGGCACCAATGGTCTTCAAAAAGGAGAAGTGATCCTGATCTCGGCGAAGGATTCAGTTGGTCTTGAGGTCTATCGAAATAAACTTAAAGGCAACATATTGATTTTTGATGACCTGATGACCTATGATCACAGCAATAGGCCAGCAATTCTTCGCCGCAGTGATGAGGACCTGAAAAAATTAGGTGAAGTCGTTGAAAGTGAAGATACTGCTGCATTACGAAGGAGAGCTGAAAGAAATAAAACACAAAATGTTATACCAAGAGGTGTGCTGAATGCACTTAAAAGGATGGCTGTGACAGAAGGCGCCATAGCCATACTGAGTTCATCTCCCGATAACCATAGCGGCACCATTTTTGTTCTGCAAGGTGGCCCCTATAAAATAACCGATCCGGATAATTTTCTGGACATCGCGATTGGTTTGGAAGATTATAACACGATCATCCGCCTGCTCAGAAATAAAATTCCTGTAAAAATGGATGTGGATGTAAAAACAAAATTCCAAACCAATGATACACAAGGATACAATGTAATCGCTGAAATACCCGGTATTGATAAAAACCTGAAAGAGGAAATAGTGATGCTCGGCGCTCACCTTGACTCATGGCCTGCAGCTACTGGCGCCACTGATAATGCAGCAGGTGTCTGCGTAATGATGGAAGCCATCAGGATACTAAAAGCAATAGGAGTACAACCAAGAAGAACAATACGCATAGCACTTTGGAGCGGAGAAGAACAAGGTTTATTGGGATCAAGAGGTTATGTAAAGAAAACATTTGGCGATGCGGAAACCATGAAACTATTGCCGGCACATGATAAACTTTCAGCATACTATAATTTGGATTACGGTACAGGGAAAGTGCTGGGAATACATCTCCAGGGAAATGAGGCAGCCCGAAATATCTTCCAACAATGGTTTACGCCTTTCAATGATCTCAGGGCCAAAACCGTTACCATTCAAAATACGGGAAGTACTGACCACATATCTTTCAATACAATTGGATTACCTGGATTCCAGTTTATTCAGGATCGATTGGTTACACAACACAGCAACATGGACAGCTATGATCATCTGATGCCAGATGATCTCAAACAGTCGGCTACGATTGTGGCAGCATTTGTATACAATACAGCGATGCGGGATCAGAAAATTCCAAGAAAAGAATTACCAAAGGCACTCACAGTTGATCCAGTGACAGGATTTAAGCGTTAGTGGATGGACTTGCTAAAAACGATTCAGATGCGCATTGATATAATTCAAACCCAAGCATATTAAAGTATCTGTTTATGATTAAAATTGAAACTTCGCGCGATGCATTTCATGGCACTGATGAATCAAGCATTCACACGCCGGAAGGCGCCAAAAAATTTAGGGAAACCATAGAAAAGGCTTGGCCAGGTGCGCGGATTACATGGTCTTTCAGTTGGCTTGCCTTGAAAGATCAGCGTCCGAATTATGTAGAGTTAAAAAAACTGGTTGTCTCCTACCATAAAAAATTTGGTGATGAGATTACATTTTTACCAGGTGGCTATTTTGCCAACATGTACAATAGCCGGGAGCAAATTAACCGTGATCTGCATGAAGGCTTACAAATGGTTTCAGCAATGGTGGGTGGTGGATACCGTCCCAAAAGTGTCGTTGCTGGTTTTCTCGCTGCCGACAACCTGAAATACCTGGCAGAAAAAGAAGGTATTCATGTCTGCCAGGGGAACATTTGGAGTCAGTATGCCGTAGACAATGGTGATGGCGAGGGATCAATTTCTTATCCTTATTACCCATCACGTGAACATTTTTGCAAACCAGCCCAGGGAAAAGAAGACATGATTGATTGTGTAAACCTCGATGGCTGGACCGTTGATTTCCTGAATGCCAGGTATTCAGCACCCAGGTTTATCAATGGCATCCGTTGCGGCAGCAGGCAGGGTGTAGGTCCGATTGAGACAATTCTGCGTCAGGGAACCGATATTGGAACAAAGGAAATGTTGTCTACCACCGCAGCTCATTTTGACACTGGATTTGCACTCAACAAGTTTGCATGGGTAACCTGCATTTGGGAAATGAGCCTTGTTGATGCGTATAAAATATATGGCTATAGTGGAAGAAATGGATTGGATGGTCTGGAAATCTGGCTGAAGGAAACGCGACGCAGGTGGCCAGACGCAAAATTCATTACGCAAGGGGAATATGGAATGCTTTGGCGAGCGCATTACAAAAACAATGACAGCATCAACTATCAATTTGTTCAGCGTGGATCGGGCATTTGCGGATCAGAAGCTGAAATGGAAATCAAATGGTTCATGAACAAAGGTTTCAGGATGGCAACCTTAAGAAACTGGCAGGCCAATACCCCAGAAAAACTGATCGATTTTACCAGATATGATCTTAAAGCAAAGGAACCCGATGATCCTGCACCCGGTAAAAGTACCCGCAACTGGAGCCTGTTTAACCGTCTGAACCAAAAAGGAATCCGGCCACAAGACCAACCCATTGGACTTGAGGAGCTGAAATCAGAAGAAAAGGAAATAATCAAGAGAAGGTATCCTGGATTGTTTTCTGTTGATCCAAAAACAGTTGGAAAAAACAATGCATCAAAATACATAAAAATCAATTGATGAAAGCATCATACCTGAGACCTGTTAACAGGAAAAATAAAAGCCAAATAAAACTTTAATTATGGGAAATTTTTTAAACAGAAATCTAAGACCTACACTTTTCTTGATGGCAAGCGTATTGGTCATGTCGACCCAGATGAAAGCCCAAAACAGGGACATCAGTTACCTGTCTTCAGGAGGAAAGTTGAATCCATTGCAAGCCAACATGGACATCAGGCATTATACCATTGCGCTGGATGTTGATATTGAGAAAAAAACAATTCAAGGCTATGTGGATGTTGATGTGATTTTATCAGCATCTGCAGATACCATTTTATTGGACCTGGTTCATTTGTTTACGATAAACAAGGTGAGCGTGAACAATAAGCCAGTAAAATTTGAACATAAGAATGACAAGATTTATATCACCAGTGACAAGTCTTTTCCAAAGGGAAGGCAAATTGTCAGGGTAGCGTATGGCGGAGAACCTCCTATTGCGGTAAAGCCCCCATGGACAGGTGGCTTTACTTTCACCAAAGACAGGAGTGGAAACGATTGGGTTGCCATCAATTGCCAGAAAGAAGGAGGAAGGGTTTATTTTCCTTGCAAGGACCATCCCAGCGACGAACCAAACGAGGGTGTTGACATGTTCATCACTGTGCCAGAAAATTTAGTGGTTGCGGGTCCTGGCCTGTTAAAGGAAGTGCTGAAAAAGAAAAACAAGAAAACCTACCATTGGAAAACCAATTATACCATCAGCAATTACTGTACGGTGTTCAACATTGGAAAGTATGCCGTTGTGAGCAAGGACTATACTACCGTCGATGGAACTATTGTTCCTATTCAATTTTATGTATTGGAAGAAGACAGCAGTTTCGCACCTAAAATAATTGAACTCAAAGCAAGGGATACCAAAATACTCGAGAAATACTTTGGGGAATATCCTTGGGCCAAAGAAAAGATTGGCATTGCTGCAGTACCCAATTCTGGAATGGAGCACCAAACGATGATCACGTTTCAAAATAAATTTAATTATACAAAAATTGGAGTGCATGACTATTCAGCCAATCTATACCATGAATATGGACACGAATGGTTTGCAAACAAAGTGACCAACAAAGACTGGGCACACATGTGGATTCAAGAAGGCATTACAACCTATGCTGAAGCATTGATCCACTATGAACTGGGTGGTCAGGCAGCGTATGATGAAATCATCAGTCGACACAAAAGATCTACCAGAAACAAAAAACCAATGGTGGGTGGTGAGGAATTATCAGAAGATGAAGCATATGCTGGAAGGGATATTTATGCAAAAGGTTCATTTTTCATGCACAGCTTAAGGTATGTACTGGGTGATGAAATATTTTTGCCCACCTTGAAAAAACTCGCAACAGATCCCAAGTATACGTATGACAATTTTGTTACTACAAAAGATGTAGAAGAATTGTTCAGCACGGCATCGAAGCAAGATTTAAAGCCTTTTTTCAATTTCTATGTATACACCAATGATGTGCTCGATATTTCAGTGAAAGAAGTTGGGTATCAAAAGTATCAGATTACACTGAATAATTTCTTCATGCCATTGCCACTTGATATTGGCCCGGCAGACAAACCCACCAGAACAATGATTGGCAAGGAAGGAATTGTCGTAACCAGCAATGGTGCACCACAAGTGGATGCCAAAGGACATTATTTGAAAAAAATAACCATACAATAATGAAATACAAATATTTTGCGCTAACAACGATTTTTTCTGTTCTTGCCATATTTTGCCGTGCAGATAATTATCCCCGTAATTATTCAATTGATGTTTTACATTATCTGTTTGAATTGAAGTTGTCGGACAATACTGATGAAATATTTGGCAAGGCCAGTATTTCAGTGTTGTTCAAAACAAATGATGTTAAACAAATCAGGCTTGATTTGATCAATACAAATGGAAAGTATTTGCAGAAAGGCATGGCCGTGGAGTCTGTACGTTACAACAACACCAACGGCAGTTTTACCCACAAAAATGATGCACTGATCATTCAGTTATCTGGTCGGGTATCTAAAGATTCCACCATTACATTTATCATTCAATACCACGGCGTACCTGCGGGAGGATTGAAAATTGGACCCACCAAATATGGGGACCGCAGTTTTTTCAATGAAAACTGGCCAAACAATGCACGCCACTGGCTACCCGCCATTGACCACCCATACGATAAGGCAACCAGCGAGTTTAAGGTAACGGCCCCATCCAAATACAAAGTAGTATCCAATGGTCTCTTGCTGGAAGAATCAACGATCGACAAGGAAAACAAATTAACCCACTGGAAACAGTCTGTTCCTGTTTCCAGCTGGTTGTTCGTTTTGGGTGTTGCTGAATTTGCGGTTCAGCATGTTGGAAAATTTGATGGCAAGGATATTCAAACATGGGTATATCCAAGGGATAGAGAAAAAGGATTTACTGATTTTGCAGAACCAACCAAACAAGTACTTCAATTTTATACTGATTACGTCGGGCCTTATGCGTATGAAAAATTGGCCAACATTCAATCACCAAGTGTCGGCGGAGGAATGGAAACATCGTCTGCCATATTTTATGGAGAAAACCTGGTTACAGGTAAATATGAGAAAAGACTAAGAAATGTGGTGATCCATGAAATTGCCCACCAATGGTTTGGCAATGCAGTAACCGAAAGCACCTGGGATGATGCCTGGCTGAGCGAAGGATTTGCCACTTTTTTCAGCATGTTGTTTCAGGAGCATGCTTATGGCCACGAAGAGTTTGTTGCAGCAATAAAAAATTCCCGTAAATCAGTATACAATTTTTCAAAAAAGGATTCTACTTACAGCATCGTCGCTGAACGCTCTGCAGAAACAGATCCTGTTACCACTGGGATTACCTATCAAAAAGGTGCCTGGGTTTTGCACATGTTGAGAGAGAAAATCGGCCATGATGCTTTCAGAAAAGGCATCCAGGCGTATTATGCAAAATACTTTAATGCCAATGCGACAACTGCCAATTTTAAGGAAGAAATGGAAAAGATATCAGGGCAAAACCTGACCACGTTTTTCAATCAATGGCTATACAAAGCCGATAATTTGAAAATTTCAGCCCATTGGGAATATGACGCCACTGCAAAACAAGTTGTACTGAAAATCAATCAAACACATTATTCTGGATTTATATTTGATTTTCCAATAGAGGTTGAAATTTACAATGCAGATACAAATAGTTCAGATCTGTTGAAGTTTCAAGTAAACAGCAAAGAATCAATCATCCCGATCAAGCTGAATAAAATCCCCACTTCATTAAAACTTGATCCCAGAACGGTTTTGCTTGCTGAAATTGAAATGAAATAATCAACAGCATTATCAAAAAATAAAATATGATAACAATCATCTGGTTCGCCTTAATTGTTTTCTCCCTATGGTTTATCTATTTTTTTGCAAAAGATATTCGTTTGCACAAAAATCAGTTGGGCGAAGCCAGTTGGACAAAAACAGGACTCATTGGATTTGTAGTCAATTTCTTTGATGTTCTTGGGATTGGGGCATTTGCCCCACAAACTGCCTTGCTGAAGTTCACCAAGCAAACCCCAGACAGATTAATCCCCGGCACAATGAATGTTGCAAACACCATTCCCGTGTTGATACAGGCAATTGTATTCATACAAATCATTGAAGTTGATCCCATTACCATGGTGGTTATGTTTGCTACAGCCACTATTGGGGCAATTCTTGGTGCTGGGTTTGTGTCTAAACTTTCCGAGAACAAAATAAGGCTGACCATGGGCATTGCTTTATTGGTTACAGCAGGTTTTATGTTTGCCAATAAAATGAATTGGATACAAGGGCAGGGCAACGAAATTGGGCTTCATGGATGGAAACTAGTTGTTGCAGCAGTTGTAAATTGTATTCTGGGTGCGATGATGACTGTAGGAGTGGGTTTGTATGCACCATGCATGGCAATGGTTTTTTTGCTAGGCTTATCACCCTTGGTAGCGTTTCCCATCATGATGGGATCATGTGCATTTTTGATGCCGCCAGCCTCATTTAAATTTATAAAGGCAGGCGCCTATCATCGGAAGGCAGCACTGAGCATGGCATTAACTGGAATTGTTGCCGTATTGATTGCTGCCTTTGTTGTAAAATCATTGCCTTTGGATACCCTGAGGTGGATTGTTATCGCAATTGTCATGTACACTTCGGTCAGCATGTTTTACTCCGTATACAAAAAAGGTATTTCGTAATTGGTTTTTATAATAAGACTTAACATAAAGACCAATAAACACCATGGCTATTTAATGAAGAGGGCTCACCCTTTGCGACAATAACTTACCCGCTGCTGAATCACATTGTTGAGCATAAAAACCAACCCTATCCTTGTACTTTTTATCAAAAGCAAGGTTATGGGTCTCATTGATATCTTTTTTTAAATTGTACAATTCATAATATGTTGGATGATCTTCATATCGGATAAATTTCCACGTATCATCCCTGTAACATTCGGTCTTCAATAAAAGTGGGTTGCCTTCCAACCGGTGTTCACAGAAAATAGCTTTTCTCCATTTCTTTGGTCTTCCCTGATAAAAGGATGTAAGGCTTTCCCCTTGGTATCGCTCAGGTATATCCAAACCCGCGAGTTTGAGTATGGTAGGGGTAACATCTACATTGAGCACCATTTCATCATAGATTTTTCCCCGATCAGATTTCGGTTGCCTCGGATCATAAATGATCATTGGGACACGAATGGATTGTTCATACATCAACCATTTGTCAGCATAGCCACGGTCTCCCAAAAAATATCCATTATCCCCCATAAAAATGATGATGGTATTGTCTGCTAGGCCCTGTTCCTCCAATGTGGCCCTTATACGTCCTATAACACTATCAACACCACTGATCATCCTGTAATATCCTTTCACCATCCTCTGGTATTTTTCAGAAGAATCAAACCGCCAATACCATCTGTCACGGTTCATGGTTTTTTGCAGAAACGTTGGCAATGCATTAAAAAAAGCAGGGTCTGCAGTTGATGGCAAGGGAATACGGGTACCCGTATACAAACTGTCACAGTAGGAAGGCCAGAAATATTGTTGCTTTGAATCATCATCAGCATGTGGTGACCAAAATGAAAGAGAGAGGCAAAAGGGCTGATCTTTATTTGATTGTATAAAATTAATTGCGTGATTACCATTGATATCGGCCAAGTGTATTTTTTTGCCATCAATCTCTTTTATATATGGCCATGCTGTTTGTTTACTGACGCTGAACATGGCCTTTTCAATTCCTTTGTTGACTTTTACACCAAACTTACCTACGAACCCTGTCTGGTATCCTGCTTTTCGGAGCAGATAAGGATAACTTTCCAGCATGTATTCGTTGCTCAATGGGAGCTTTCCGAAGGTATAGTCATGGGTACGCTCGTACAAACCCGTTAACAATGACGCACGGCTTGCAGCACAAATTGGTGTGGTTGCAAAAGCATTCTTAAAATAAATTCCTGCACCGGCAAGCTTGTCAATGTTCGGTGTTTTTATGATGGGATTACCAGCAAATCCAAGTGCATCCCAACGCTGATCGTCTGTAAGGATAAAAATAATATTGGGCTTACTGTTTTGGCGCGAAGCATTTTGACTTGTGCTCTTTTTGTTATACGCAGATAACAAAAAAAAGCTTGCTGCTACAGCAATAAAAACAGTGGTAAATTTCATTGGGGATTTTTATTCAAAATTATGTTTGATGCCCTTGGGCTTGGGAAAAATATGATTGGATATAACAAATGGCATAAAGCAGATTTTTATTTTATCCGAAGTGCTTCAATTTCACTTGCCGTTTTGGCCAATGGGTTCCCCAACAATCTGCTGCCATTTTCCGTAATGACAAAATCTTCCTCAATCCTGATCCCATTCATATTCCTGTAGGCTTTAAGTTTGTCATAATTGATAAAGGATCCCAAATGATTGTTTGCTTCCCATTCATCGATAAGTGCTGGATTAAAATACAGGCCTGGTTCTATCGTAACAACAAACCCTTCTTCCAGCGGTTTGGCCAAACGCAATGATTTCAAACCAAACTGTTTGCTTTTTATTATTTCTTCATTGTAGCCAACATATTCCTCGCCCAGGTTCTCCATATCATGCGTGTCTAGACCCATCATATGACCAAGGCCGCATGGGAAAAAAAGTGCATGTGCCCCTTGAGCAACTGAGGCTTTAACATCCCCTTTCATCACTCCTAATTGCTGTAATCCTTCCGTCAATTTTTCACAGGCATGCAAATGAATATCCCTGAATGGTTTGCCTGGTTGCAGCAACGCAACAGCAGACTCATGTGCACGAAATACGATTTCATAGATATCCCTTTGTGCAGCAGAGAATGTTCCACTGACTGGAAATGTTCTGGTAAGGTCCCCTGCATAGTGCATTCCTGTTTCAGCACCACAATCAGACAGAACGAGGTTTCCCTCTGTCAATGGGGAATGGCTATACCCGTTGTGAAGAATTTGACCCTGTTGCGTAAGAATGGTGGGGAAAGAAAGATTGCCACCTGCGCCAATGGCTATTTCCTGCATTTTCCCTGCAATTTGTGCTTCAGTCATCCCTGCTTTTGCCATGCTAATCGCTGCAGTTTGCATACCAGCGGTGGTATTTACTGCACGATTGATTTCCTCAAGTTCACCAGGTGATTTATGCGACCGCTGGGCAACAATTGCCTTGATCAAACTGACTGAATGCATTCCTTGCAGTGATCCAACTTCAACACCCAATAGGTCTGCCAATAATTCATGCTGCTCGGGCCTGTAGGGTGGCAAAAAATGTATTTTCTTTTTGTGGTCGTTTGCCAATCGTATAAAAGACCACAGATCTTTTTTGGGTTTGACGATTGAAATTCCAATGCTGCCTGAAAGCAGATGCAAGGGTTCGCGATACCCGGTCCAGATCATTTCTTCGGTTGTAAAATCATCTCCAAAAATAATTTCACTGTCATTATCGATATCAATGACCCCTACCAAAGCTGGCCTGTCAATTCCAAAGAAATACAAGAAACTGCTATCCTGTCTGAAAGGATAAAGATTATCCTTGTAATTCATGCTGCTCTCTTCGTTGCCCAAAAATAAAATCAGGCCACTACCAACCGACCGCTTTAATTGTTCCCTTCTTTCCAGATATACTTTCTTGTCAAACATATTTCTTTAACAAATTTTGAAAAATGATTGGTCCTGATTTTCCAATTGTTGCTCAATATCTTTTGCTGCCTTGGTAATGGAAAGACCACCAAGGTTTGTGCAACGAAGGGTATGATGAATTTCGTTGCCAACTTTTTGCATGGTTTCGATTACTTCATCCAATGGGATGAGATGGTTATAGTCAGACAGGGCCATGTTGGCGCAGGAAACTGCATTGGTTGCTGCCATTACATTTCTACCCAAACAAGGTGCTTCTACCCTGTTTCCGATGGGGTCACAGATCAATCCCAATACGTTCTGCAAAGCCAGGGATGCCGCAGCAAGGGATTGCGCTAAAGTACCATTGGCCATACCAACCAATGCAGCCGCGGCCATTCCTGAACCTGAACCACATTCTGCCATGCATCCTCCAACCTCTGCCGCAAATGTGGCATGCGCTGCAACAAATACACCAATCAAGCCGGCAGCAAGCATGGCCTTTACCATTTCTTCCTCGGGTAAATCCAATGAAGTTGCCATTCCAATCACTGCGCCCGGCAAAGCTCCACAGGAACCGGCAGTGGGTGCAGCCACAATGACGCCCATAGAGCTCTTGACTTCCATGATGGCAGAGACATACATGATTATCGTGTTGTTCACATCACCACCCATCAGCCGCTTATTGTCCATCTGATGCTTTAATTGAACAGACTGACTGCCCAGGATCCTGTCATGATAGCTGGTTCCTTCTAAGCCTGTCT
Source organism: Chitinophagaceae bacterium (assembly GCA_021299175.1). Lineage (GTDB taxonomy): Bacteria > Bacteroidota > Bacteroidia > Chitinophagales > Chitinophagaceae > Pollutibacter. The sequence continues at coordinate 24,219 of JAJTFY010000042.1, read as the reverse complement.
GAATCGCATTCCGCATGATGCGCACAATTGATTGCATTTTTTCAAAGACTTCATCGTGCGAAATATTTCCCCTTACACTTTCATAGTCAACGGCCAATTCCCATAACGGCAGATTTTTGTCTGCGTTATAAGCAAGCATTTCCTCACTGGTAATAAACGGGACCTCAAGATTGTTTCTGGATAAGACCGGAAGGACAGGAGATAATTTCTTCATGTACCTTACTCCATTCATTGCCAAAATTTCCTGTACAATATTTTCATCCAGGAATTGTTGGGCCTTTATTTCAAGAAAGCCAAGCCCCTCATCATTGGTTTCATGCCATATGATTTCATCATACGCAACTGTATTTTTAAGATAGGGAATAAGATGGTTCGCAGCGTCGCAATAGATAAGTGTTTCATAATAATCTCCTGCAAGTGAGACTTTACAGTTATCAATTTCAATTACCTCAATCATCCCCCCGCCAGTTGAAATCGCAGTCATGCGATGGCATTCATCTTTGTTGCTCATGGTAAGTTTATAGGTATTGGGGTGATCAGCACCTATATCATGAATTTCAATTTCAACTTTAATTCCTTCTGTATCAAGGTATCTCTCTGATTCGGGCAATCGCTCGTCATATGCTTCCCAACCCAAAAATCCACCAAACAAACCCATGTCTGAACCCTGGCTCTTATGGGTAGTTGCAAGGGATCCATTGGGATCGAATTCAATCAGGACATGACCAATTGAACCTCCCATTAAATCCCTGCACAGCCTTCCAATTCTCAAAGAGGCGGCACAATGCGAGCTAGAAGGACCCCTCATCACAGGTCCTATAACATCATTAAAAATACTGGGAAAGGATGCCATAATTATGTTCTTTGAAATTTATCATAAGATAAGTATTGCTTTTTGATGAAAATCAATCCTTTTTTTCATGGGTTTTTATAAACTCTCTTGGGGTTTTGGAGATGATGCTTTTAAATACACGGTTAAACGAAATCACACTGTTAAAACCGCACTGATGCGCAACATTCCCAATGGAAACATATTTTCTTTCCATCAACAGCTTACATGCTTCATTGATCCGCAGTTCATTTACAAAATGGGTATAGGTTTTGGAAGTATGTTTTTTAAAATAACGACAAAAAGACTGGGGCGTTAAATGTGCAATGGCTGCAATCTGATCCAGAGAAATTTCTTTTTTGAAATGATCCATGGTGTAACGAAAAATATCATTCATTTTCAACCCGTCTGAATCCGTAAACATGTGCTCAAACGATTCTGTTGAAAAATATTCCCATTGAACCATGTTGGCCATTGCCTGGAGCATTTCAATAAAATAGGCAAGCAGGAAGCCATCTGCATTATCCCTGACCTTGACAAAATATTCAAATAATTTGGATGAGTCTTTTTCAGAAGCCTTGATGCCGAAATCACTTGATTTGATCAACTTTTTAATGCTGTACATTTCAGGTAACAAGAGCAGGCTTGACATGAATCCATCTGGATTGAAGAATATATTCAGGGAATGGACCTTATCTTGGTTGTTTGACTCAAAGGACGAAGGATCGCTTTTGAACAAATGAGGCTGATTTGCTCCAATCACAAACAAGTCACCCGATTGAAATGGCTTCATGTTGTTCCCAATGACAAGCGTCCCCTTACCAGCAAGAATCCAGGTGATTTGGATTTCAACATGTCGATGCAGATGAGGATAAAAAAAGGGCAACTTGTCTTCCTTGACATGGATGGAGTTGTGGAGACAATTTACCCAAACTCACCTTAACGGAAAGATACACTCTTTCCTTAATGAAATGGTGCAAAACATATGGCTGTTGCCAACTCATTTATAAAAAAACATCACCGCCTGAATGATTTTTGGAATCAGGCGGTGATGTATGAGCTGCGCACTCAATGAATAAATAACAATGGACGCGGCTTAATATCCAGGATTTTGTTTAATGGCTGGATTCAAAGTCATCTCGTTGATCGGAATGGGCAAAAGATAATGCTTAGCAGGATCGAATCCCCAGGTACTTCCAGCTCCAACAAGCGAAGTCCTGTATGGATCAAGAAAATTCGCAGCATCTACAGGCAAATTTGGAAATGCTTTTTTTAATTCATCTGAATAAAAAGCACCCTTGGGTCTTTTACCAATAATCAACTTATGTGCAGCCCAACGCATGATATCATCCCGTCGAAAGCCTTCCGCCATCAACTCAACGGTGCGTTCTCTTCTGATCTCCTTCAGCGTATTACTCAACGTATAACCATAATCCGGCCAGTTGGGATCAGTGCGAATAGAGGCAATATTCATATTGGGCATGCCAACCCTCGCCCTCAGCATGTTGATCGTCAAATTAACATCAGCCTGGGTCAATTCTCCCAATTCGGCTTTTGCTTCAGCATAATTGAGTAAGGCTTCCGCATATCTAAAAATAATGTACGGTACTTCTCCACTAAATCCGTTTGTTGTAGGGTCAAACTGTGGACGGCGCCATTTCTGTGATTCATATCCAGTGGGACCCGTCTGTGCACCTCCCAACAAAGGGAGCAGATACTTGGTAGTGTCATTTTTTAAATTGATCGTGACAGGGTCCCCTGGGTTCATGACCGTTTGAACAAACCTTGGATCGCGGTTCATGACTACATTTCTTATATCCTTATCACCACGATACAGCGGACTTACGCCTATGGGCAATCCATCAGTACACAGGTAAAGGTTGACCATATCCTGGGTAAAACCAGATCCATTGGGCCAGGTCTGAAGTGCATTGCTACCGAATGCAAAAGTGTAACCCCTCCAAAGCATGACTTCAGAATTTGAAAGCAGGTTCACCTGATTAAAAAGCTCATAATACACTTGATTCGTATTGCCTGTGGTCAACCTATAGATTGCCCCATCCATTACTGCTTTTGCAGCATTGGCAGCTGCGGTAAGAAATGCCTTACCATCCGTCGTTCCTTTGAATGCATCATTTTGATGGTACTTTTCCCAGGTACCTTCATAAAGTGCTACCCTGGATTTTAACAACAAAGCCACATCGCGGCTTATCCGTTGTGCCGGTACTTCAGACTTTTTCTTCAGTTTTGTCACTGCAAGGTCTAGGTCACTCAGGATGAAATTCACGACTTCTGTTCTGGAACTGCGGGGACCATACAATGCGGCCTCATCCTTCACAGTCAAAGGAGTCTTTACAATAGGAAGATCACCAAATTGCTTCAACAAATTAAAGTAGTTGAAAGCCCTGAAAAAGTATGCTTCCCCAGTATAATGGTCTTTTAGGGCTCCCGTTTTGACACGATCGCTGTTTGCCAGGAAATAATTCACATTACGAACGTTGGTCCAACTCCACCCTCCTCCGCTTGAAGGGATGTTGATGGCACCATCAAGACGGTTTTTTTCACCTAAAAACAAACCGACGGTTATGGCCATGTCCGTTCCTGCATCAAGCAATGGATGGCCACCGGATCCGGAGAGATTCCATCCGGGCAGAACATTATACAGTCCATTCATGTATAGCTCGAGATCAGAATCGGTTTTCCAGAATTCAGGATCTGAAATTTGGTCAAGTGGCGTCAGGTTGAGAAAATCTTTCTTGCATGAAGAAAGGCCAGCTCCAAGCCCAACGAAAAGGAATAGAATTAAATATATTTTTTTCATATCTGTTTTTTTAGAAGTTGACATTCAATCCAAGAGAGAAGGCCTTTGACAAGGGATAGATTCTTCCGTCACCTGCGCTACCTGCTGTTTGTTCGGGATCAAGCAATTTGAATTTGTTGATAATGAAAAGGTTTTCGCCAGAAAAATAAATATTAGCCCCCTTGATCTGCACTTTGTTGATTATTTTTTGAGGAATGGTATACCCCAACCGCAGATTTTTAAGTCTGCAGTAGGCTCCGCTTGGCAAATACCGATCAACCGGTCTTCCGTAATTCTTACTGTTGTCACCGTCAAACACAGAGTAAGGTTTCGCATAGTAAGCGTTAGGATTTGCACCCAATGGGCTTGATGCATCTCTCCAGTAATCAAGATGCTGGGTATAAACCATCATGTGAAGTGGTCCATTGGCAGGTCCCCTGAATACGTTTCCATTCACGATCTCAGTAATGAAGAGATCTTGCTTACCTACACCCTGGAAGAAAAAGGACAACTCCAGCCCCTTCCATGAAACATTACCGTTAAACCCATAAAGATATTGGGGTCTCTCATTGCCTACAACGCGCATATCTCCTGGATCGGCGACTGTATTTTTCCCATTATTGATAACCCCATTGTTATCAAGATCCAAGTATTTCAGGTCACCTGTATTCCATCTTCCAGACCATAAAAATGATTGATTTGGCCATTTGGTGATCTCTTCAGCCGTTTGGAAAAGCCCATCGGTTTTATAGCCCCATAGTTCACCCAGTATCTGACCTTTTCTAAAAGTGCTCAGGATTTGTGTAGGGTTATTATAGGACATGACCTGGCTTATGTTGTTGGCAAGGTTACCACCGATCTCAAAATAGACTTCGCCAATTCGATCCTTCCACTTGAATTCCAGATCAAAACCCCTTGTCCTGATCTCACCGGAGTTCTCTCTGGGTACAGCCGTACCCAGCAATGCAGGTACAGCAGCGCCCGGACCTACAAGATCCGTAGTGAAAGATTGGTACCAGTCATAGGTTACGGACAATCTTCTCTTGAAAAAAGCAAGATCTGCACCAAAATCAAGTGTTCTTACTTTTTCCCAACTTAGATTCACACTCGAGATATTTGGTGCACCTACAGTCCATAAACGTTGTCCGCTAAAGAGATAGGACGTTTGACCGATTCCCATGGTAGGGATATACAGGTAATTGGATACGCTTTGGTTGCCCAATTCGCCCAATGAGCCCCTGATTTTCATGTAATTGACCACGTCTTTCAATGGATAGAATTTCTCCTTGGATGCCACCCAGCCCGCTGAGACAGAAGGGAAATACCCCCATTGTTTACCGGGCTCAAACCTGGAAGAAGCATCGGCACGGAAGTTGGCTTCCAGCAGATATTTGTCGCTAAAGTCATACAACAATCTTCCGAATCCGCTTTGGGTAGCCCAATGGCCTTGTGAATCATCAACTGTCTTGGTACCTACCGCAGTATTGACAGAAGGTACATTGTCGCTCAACAGATACAAAGCATCTGCATTAATAGAGAAATATTTGAATTTTTCTTGTTGATAGCCCGCCATAATAGACAAGTTATGCTTGCCGAAGCTTTTTGCATAGGTTGAATAGATGTTGGGCGACATATAATTGTCTGTACTCAACCTTGGGCGATATGAGGTAGCCACTTGTGCACTCATAAGCAATTCTCCATTAGGCCTCATCCAGGGATATTTCTTGGAGATGAACTCCCTGCGGTTGTTGCTATTGGTATAGTTGAATTCCACATTGGTGACCCAGCCCTTGATTGGCTCCAGCGTAATTCTTGGTGCAAGGATCATCTGCGTATTCAATGTATTGTCCCTCTGTGCTCCCCATTCCAGAATCCTGCTCTCCAACGTCCAGATATCTGTTCCGGGATATTTTGCAGGCATGGTAGGTTTAAGTTTCGACATCATGTCATAAATCCTACCCCTTCCCAGATCCTGCTGCCATGGAAATTCCTGCAGGCCTGAATTGTATTTGAAAAGAACGCCCACCTTCGCCCATTTGGTCGCCTGAGCATTGACCTTGCCATCAAAATTATAGCGGTTGAAGCTTTCGTTGCCGTAGCGGAGCAAACCATCCTCTTTATACCATCCACCAGATAAATAATAATCGATTTTTTCGCTTGCCCCGGAAACGCTGAGGTTGTATTTCTGTCGTGAAGAAAAATCTTTGAAAAGCACATCATACCAATCGGTTACAGCTGCGGCACCCAGTCCCATAGAGCCAATATTCCAGTTCTGACCATCGGCTGTTCCAAACATTTCGGGGGCACTGCCAGGTTTGGCAATATTTTTCGCCAACCGATCCAAAGCATCTTGGTTATACCAGGGCGCATTTCCGATGTTTTTGGCAGCGTCATTCGACACCAAAGCAAAGGTCATGGGATCAACCAACCTTGGATACTGAACCGGTCTTGAAAGTGCCACATTTGTCTGCAAAGAAACGTTCATCTTTTCTTTGCCACTTTTACCAGATTTGGTCGTGATCAAAATGACACCATAAGCAGCGCGTGCTCCATAGATAGCAGAAGATGCTGCATCCTTCAACACCGTTATGGTCTCGATGTCAGCCGGATTGATGCTGTTGATGTCCATGGGGATATTATCCACCAGAACAAAAGGAGCAGTGCTTCCGGAGAAAGAACTTAAACCACGAATGCTCATGTTCATTCCACCCCCGGGCTCTCCACCCGCATTTGAAACGGAGATATTAAGGTTGGGGACCAACCCCTGTAAAGCCTGCTGTGCATTGGCCACAGGGCGTGATTCGATATCTTTTGCAGTAACCGTGGAAATAGCCCCGGTCAAATCCACTTTCTTCTTGGTGCCATATCCAATTACAACCACCTCTCCCATATCGCCAGTCCTGGTCATAGAAATGGTTAGATTGGATTCATTGGCGCCAACAGGAATATCCTGCGACTGATAGCCAACAAAAGAAACCGTCAATACCGTTTTCCCAGCGGGTGCAGCAATCTCAAACTTACCGTCTGAACGGGTGATGCTTGTTCCAGTCCCATTTTTCAAGGAAATGGTTGCGCCAGCCAATGGTGAATTTGAGGTTGCGTCCAGCACGGTTCCCGAAACTTTCTTTTGTGCCGAAACAGAAACAGAAAGTAGCAAGATGGCCGAAACCATGAGGCCATAAGCAAGAAGTTTTGTTTTTCTCATACTGCTATTTTTAAAAGTGAAACATATCAGCTTGAATTTATTACAGATTGTTTAATAATCCTATTGAACTGTTAAAATCGGGTTAAAACTGGAGAATATCTGTTTACCCCTCCAGAATTATACGTGTTATTATATCTTGGTTGAGATTCTCAACAACTTTGGCGATAATAGGTGCTGGTGTACTGGTTCTTCAAAAATTGATTTAATTACATAGAACACAATAGTACCAGACACATTTAAAGCCTCTTTTGAATCAATCCCATTGCAAAATAAAGTACAGGTGAAATAAGAAACTCCTGCATAGATGCCGCAATTTCTTTGGTTTTAACCGATACCATACCAAATACCCAATCATACAGACCAATACTTGTAATGATAAATAGCAAGGTAATATGGATAAGATGCCATAATTGAGACATCCACCTAGCATTTAGTTTCCCAAGATGCAAGGTTCCAATTATATATACGATTACGGTTGTACCGAATTTAATGATGTGTCTGGTTTTTCTGGGAATTGTATAGGTATAGGACCTATCTGCGAACAGGGTATAAAATAGAGTGTAGAGGATCAGAATACAAATCAGGCCTCCAATCCACCTATTTCTTTCAGATTTATACAACATGGTCTAGTTCTTTCTTGAAGGAAATCCCTTCCGAGAACTTAACCCAAAGAAGGAAAATAGTAGCATAAACCACCATTTTAAATATATAGTGGTGCGCAAGATCAAAATAAGCTTTCCAATGGACCACCAATGTGCTAAGCCCCACACAGCGAAGGGTATTGATACAGTGAATGACGATTATGCCCAATGGAATAAAAAAGAGCTTTCTTTTTGCTTTTGATGGCATTGCCAATATAAAGCCCACATAAAGTATGAACAATTCAAGCCCATTGCATCCGTCTGCAATGAACATGATTTTTTTTCCATTTAAATCAATCCTGCTAACAGGCGCAATTTGAATTTGTCCTTCGAATTGTGTTACCGCAATCATTTCCTTTGCAGTATAATGATTCGAGGAATTCAAGTGATTGAGTAACCATGCAGAATGCTTGCCCACAAGATTTGTAAGCGGCTTATCCAATGTTCGAGGAAATGCAAAAAAAGCCAAATACATTCCTTTCCAGATGATGAATAGCACCAGGGATCTTAACAGGAATTTTTTTACAGGTTGGGGTATTGATGCGTAGACTCCTATTGCTTTTCTACTAATCGAAGTCATTTTTGGCGCGCGTTTATTCCCTTTTTGTGCTTTCTTAATCTATTTGCTCCATATCCAATACCCGCGGCCAAGAGGAATCCTAGTCCTCCATCGATGGGAACATCAGAGGTGTTGTCATCAAAGGGAGGAGGATTTGATGATATTTCATTGAACATATTTTTTAAACTTTGAGAAGTTTCGCTGGAACTACTGTTGCCAAACAAATCTTCGAAAGCTTTTTCGTCAAAATATATAGTTTCGTTGTTGTCCTGTGAAATAGAAATATTTACCAGGAATAAAAAAGAAGAAACCAGTAGTATGAGAATTTTGATTTTCATATTTCCCATTTAAAGTTTATTGAACATACTGGTAAATGATCTGTTTGCAGTTTTGATCTCAAGCAAATAATTCCCTTTAGGAAGATTTGATGTACGCAGTTTGTTTTCAGCTTGTTTAATCGGTGTTATGATTATAAGTTTTCCATTTGTATCAAATATTTTGGCCCAGTTGGCTATCTCATGATTGGGGAGAATAAACTGAATTTCATCTTTAGCTGGATTAGGATAGATCAAAAGCCTCTCAACATTTTTTTTAATTCCCTTTTGATTACCCACGATAATTGAAAAATCATTAATGGTTTTTTCTCCTGCCCTAGGTTGAAACTCGTATTCAAATAGTTGATTGTTTTTTAAAAGGGTAGAAGTGCTGTTTTTGTTGTTTACAAAATAAATTTTCTGATCATTTGCCATTCCTCTAGGGTCGATTTCGAGAGTATAGGTTTTTTCGTACAAGTTCCAAAGTGAAATGTGGGTGGTGTCATTGCTCAGGATTTGATCAGATTTTTTTCCAAGAATGGCATGTTTGATCTCGTCATTTACCAATGCTATGTTTTCGTCAAGATTACTCATTTTCGAGGCATCTTCTCTCCCGTATGCATTGCTAAAATTTTCACTGTAGCTTAACAAGCATCCGTCACTAATGCTATTGTTTGGCATTCCCTTCATTCGAAGGGAAATAAACATTTTTTCAATTGCAGAAGATTGTTCATTGGTGACATTGGGTCCTGAACCTTCTAAGGGCGCTTTAATATCCCTGTTGATTTCGAATATATTGGTTTTGTTCCCGTTGCTTTTTTTGCTTTCTCCGAATGCAATGCTTGGTGTGCTATTGGTTGTTTTTACGAAAAACGCTTGCCCTGGTTGTATATATTGATTTACTCTTGAAGAATTATTTTGATTGCCATTTGTCCTATTGTAAGTTACATATGCACCCCTGTTCTGGGAACCAGATACGGTTGGGTCCCAATAGTAAATATTGTCCTCTATTCCCGAAATTGTCAGACTGTTAAAGTCTACAACCGACCAATAGGGATTTCCGATGAAAGAATAGTTTCCTACTGTGTTCGACAAAAGACCAACAACCCCTGTCCCCGATTGATAACTGAAAGAACAATCACATGTAGTCAACGTACCTGTTGCTCTAATTATTGTTGCGTCGAGGCTCGGAGTATTGGTTCTTAAGTCAGTGGCCCTGCTTCCTCTGATGAGCACCCTGTAGGCTTCTCCGGCACTAAATGTATTGGTATTTGTATTGCCAATGGCTTCCCAGGTTTGATTGCTTCTATTGAAGGTATACATACTAGGATTGCCAGTCAATGTTGCATCAAATCCATTTAGTCCGGTTGTACTTCCTGTGATATGGGTACCGTAACCCAGAATTGGATTATTGCTGCCTACAGTTGTATTTGGATAAGCATTGGGGTTGGTAACATTGCTGTTTTCCTGCCAATTTTGTTTTATTGAAGTAGAAGTGGTGACTCCTGGTGTAAGAAATCTAAACGAACGATTGGAGGAAGGTATATATCTTTCGATGGTCACATTCCCGGTAAACACTGTCCTCGGACAACCAGTTATTTGTCCTACTTCTCCGTGATCTGTTGCATTTTGCCTGAAAACCAATCTGCCGTTGGTTGTAATTTCTCCTGCGGTTGGAGTAAGTTTGCCGGTGATTATAATAGAACCACTGCTCAGAGAAACTCCGGTTGCATTGTTGATTTTGACATTGTGAAATAGACCGGTGCCGCTGATTGTTTGTGCAGAAGTCCCATTTAATTCAAGGGTTCCATCACTGTAAACCCCATTTGTATTGTCTTCATTGACAACTGGACCTTTAACAGAAAGTGTACCGCTGGTCAGTTTCAAATTTCCTCCAGAAGCAATATTCAGTCCTGCTATGGTTGTATTTGTTGAACTTGAGGTGAAATCAGGATACCTGGAGAGTGATGCTGGAATTTGTACATAGTAGCAAGAGCCCGGAGACAGATCATTTGGTGTCCAATTGGCCGCAAGATCCCAATTTGTGCTGGAAGATCCGTTCCAAATCAATGGGTCATTGTTATCATTAATTGTCCCAATTCCATATACACCAGAGTAATTGTCAACCTCCCTTGTCCCAGAATGAGTGAGTGTTCCAGTTGATAATGTAAAGTTTTCAACACATTCAGGTCGAGTATCATCGGTTATTGAACAACGTATGTAAACTGTATTTTTATCATAAGCAACTGAAACTGTTGTCGTTATTGCAGTCCAGTTCGAATTGTCTGTAGAGTAACTCATTGAAGTTGAAAAATCATCACCGGATGTTGCTGTTCCATTGGTTAGTGTTGGGGTGAATGTAATTGTATTGTTTAAAGATCTATTTTGTGTAAAACTCAATGTAAATGTTGCATAGGTAGTAGAAGAAGATTCTGTTGCGCTGGCATCACCCATAGTAACTACGACATTGTTGGAAGCCTGTTGTGTGGTCTTCAGAGATTCAACTTCTGAGTCTGGACCAGATGAATTGAAATTTGGATCGTCATTGTTATCAAGGTCTCCATGACTCTCAAAGCCCGGCACTACCAAAATAAAATAGTTTGTCCCACTGATAAAATATAATCCTATGGTACTATTACCAGATGTAAACTTGCCTTCAATTGAACCACTGTAACTAATTTTTGTCCCAGATGAATTAATATACGTCAAAGTACCATTGACGTTGTTGCTAGTTTTTGATAAAGCGAATGTTGAATTTTGAGAAGTGAATTTAAAGCCACTCCCAGAAATATTTTGAATATTATCAAGCTGATTATTTGTTTTGCTAGATGTAAACCTTACTGCATTAAATACAATGTATTCTTGAGCATAGGTTTGGGTACAAGCAAAACATAAAAACAAAAAAAATGGACTGGCAATTCGCTTAAACCTTTTCATAAGTTGGATATGTTATTTGACAGTATAAAACCAATTATCAGTTCCCCAAAAACAGAATCCAAGTCAATATCAATGTTATTTGGCATATGGAATCCCGTCTTATCGTGTTATAAAAAATCCAATGCCCATTGAGGCATTGGATTTAAAACCTATTCCGAGGCCTTTTTGATGGAAATCAAAGGCCGATTTGCTATTAACCAAACACCTATTGCTTCTTTATCAACTTCATCAGCCCGACTGAATCAATTCAAGAGCTGCTGGATTTTCAAAATAATCACTGATGATATAATTAGAATAAACCCTACTATGACAACCACGTTTGAGTAGCGTAATTGATCTTTTCTTTTACCCTGATGGGTGTCAATTATATCCATTCTGTAAATTTATACAAGGTTGAAGGTTAAAAGGATGTCAGATATGACATACGGGTGTAAAGGGAAGGTTTGTTGTTGTCCGGAAAATCAGAGCATAACTTCTGTTAGGTCATCTGAAATTTCTGAAAAACTGATATTCAATGCCTTACAAATGAGAAAAAGCTGAAAAATTGAAGTGTTGATTCTGCCCCGCTCAATCCGGCTGAGCTGGGTATACTCAATACCGACTTCGAAAGCAAGCTGCTCAATTGTCAACCCTTTGGACTGGCGAATATTACGGATTCTACTCCCGACAGTTTTGGCTACTTCAGTTTTCTTGGTGTCAAGCATGGTTCTTCGTTGAATAGTATGCTATCTTAAAAACCAAAAAAACTACGATTACGTAAAAATACCTAATCCATTTAGTTAGGAATAATCAAAATTGGGTGATTTTGAACAAATTCTGGCCTACAAAGCAGTGGTTTTCTTGCTGAAATAGGCTGACGGAGTCATTCCGGATTTCTTTTTTACTGCTGCGATAAAAGTAGTTCTTGAGTTGAATCCAGCAGATTGAGCGACAGCTTCAAGTGTAAAGCTTTGACTTTCAGCCGATTCATTAAGAATATCTGTAATATGGTCTACCCTATGATCATTGATGAATTCATTGAAGTTCATTCCATATTCGTGGTTGATGAAGGATGAAATGAGATAGACCGGAATGTCCAATTCCAAGGATAAATCCTTGATTTTATATCCTGGAGCAATAAAGGGCTTGTTGTATTTAAAATGGTTTTCAATGGCTGATCTTATCTCTTTTCTCATTTCAGGCGAAAAAGAGGATTCATCTGAATACGAGAACGGGCTTTTACTCATTTTGGGTTCAGTCTCTACAGCATCAGGCAATAGCCCATTTTCATTGATCCAACCTTGAAAGCCATACAAAATCTTGGGATTGCAAAAAAGATAGGTAGAAATGAAAAGGATGAGGCCGGCAGTGGTAAAACTGATGGCAACAAAGAACTCAATTACATCAGATATTGCCAGGAAGTTCCACAAGATCAGTAGGATATATGAAAAAGAGATAATAATCAATAAAAAATAAAGCCATTTGTATATTTCAAGGTTTTGAGAATAGGTAGTGCTCTCTTTTAACTGAGAATTCCTTTTGTGTTGATGTATTTTTAAAAAGGATAAAAAGGTAAAAGCAATACCTGATGAACTTCTGATGATCATACCAAAGCCAAGGGGGAATAGGCCATCGATTTCCATCAGGGCCAACTTCTTGTCTGTGAGCAGTTGCAAAATAATCACCCTTTTTTCATCTCCAGAAAGCATATAAAATGGAAAAAAATGTACAAATATCAATAACCCGGGGATAGCAAGTAGGTAATCATAGGGTTTTAACCTAAACTCCTGGTTAAGAACAGATCGAACATACAAATAAAGCAACGCGGGCACTAAACCAGAAAATGTTGCTGGTACGCGCCATAAATGTGGAAACTCTAGATAAAATTGAGTACCCACCACTGCATAGGAAAAACAAAAAAGTGATAGGGAAAAAAGTATCGCCGCCAGCAGTTTTCTGGCATGTGAACCCTCATTATTTACTGCAATAAATATAATCGAGACAACAATCCCTATAGAAGCACAAACACATCCTATAACGTAATTTAATTCTTGTAACAAACCCATTACCCTTAAATTTAAATTATAAGATAATTACGGGTAATTACCGGTTCTGCTTTGAGAAGATAGGTGATACGGTGGTGTTTAAAATTCACGGTTATCCTTTTAAGCTTGTAGAAATATTGGATTATTGCAGATATGCCACAATTTAGGAAACTTTTTTAAAAATTTACTTTTCTAAACCTTTTTAGTAAATAAAATTTTTGAAAACTTCTATCCTCCCAACCTCAACCTCCTGTAAAACTCCTCCTGGGTCAGTTCCCTGATTTCACCGGGTTGCATGTCTTCCAGTTCAATGTCTTCAATAGAAAGGCGGATCAACCGTTTGCAGGGATGCCCCACGGCCTGCACCATTTTCCTGACCTGGTGGTATTTGCCCTCTGTAAGGCTGATGGTCAGCCAACTGCGCGGTACCCTTTCATGGAGTTCCTTGCCATTGGAAAACAATCCGGCCGGCTCTTCAACCATTTCCACTTCGCAGGGCTTGGTAACATAGGCCGTTTCTTCGGCAACAGGTATGGATACCCCGTTCCTCAGCTGCTCAACTACTGATTCGTCCACCATGCCCCTTACCTGGATCAGGTATTTCCGGAAATGGGGCATCTTGCTCTGGAACAACAAGCGGGTAATTCTCCTGTCTGTGGTCAACAACAACAACCCTTCTGAATCCTTGTCCAAGCGCCCAATGGCATGCGTGCCTTCCGGAAAATCAAACTTGAGGTGGCACAAAAGCCTGACTTTGTGGGAACTCACAAACTGTGAGACCATGTTGTAAGGCTTGTTCAAAACAAAATAGCGGTAAGGCTCCTCGGTAAACGGCATGCGTAAAGCTATCAAATTATGGGGATGTATGCTTGGTCTGTAGTAATTTGCAGCAAAACCAAGACCATGCGTCACTTTTCATCCATCTCTACCCTCCTGCTTGCCTCCCTCCTCTTGAACAGCTGCGCATTCTTCAATAAAATCAATGATAAAGTCTTCCCTTACAAGGCTACAACGGTTGAAGAGATTACCCAGGCGCCTGCGGTAAAACCAAAGGCACCTGTAAAGGCGCCCAACGAGGAAGTTGTGAAACCAAAACCCACTGCTGCGGCCACCAAACAGACAACTCCACCTGTACAAAAAACACCCTACAAGCCTTTTGTATCGCCTTTGCGCGAATTCCGCGCTGCCTGGATTGCCACGGTTGCCAACATCAACTGGCCCAGCAAACCCGGGCTTTCCACTGAAGAACAAAAAGCAGAGGCCCTTAGCATCCTGAATTATCTGCAGGAAAACAAGTTCAATGCAGTGATTTTTCAGGTTCGTCCGCAGGCGGATGCCCTTTACAAAAGTGATATCGAGCCCTGGTCTTATTTCCTGATATCAGCAGCAGGTCTGTTGTCAAGACCAACCCGGAGCGGGTCTACCTGCTGAAAGAGGGATTCTGGTGGATGGACCCGGCCATGAAGGCCACGCAGGACCATACTTCCAGGGTGGTGATGGACATTGTGAAACGCTACGACGTAGACGGCATTCATTTTGACGATTATTTCTATCCCTATCCCTCCTACAATGGCGATAAGGATTTTCCAGATGACAAAAGCTGGTCTGCCTATGTCAACAGCGGTGGTAAACTCTCCAGGGGAGATTGGAGAAGGGATGGGGTCAACAAACTGATTGAAAGGCTTTATGCTGAGATCAAACAGGAGAAAAAGCATGTCAAGTTTGGCCTGAGTCCGTTTGGGATCTGGCGCCCCGGCTATCCTTCTACCGTTACCGGATTTGACCAATACGAAAAGCTTTATGCAGACGCCAAACTTTGGCTGAACAAAGGCTGGATTGATTATTTCACGCCCCAGCTCTACTGGCCCATCAACAAACAAGGTCAGTCATTTCCAGATCTATTGGGATGGTGGCAGAGTGAAAACACCCTGCAGCGCCACCTCTGGCCGGGGATAAGCATCGGCACCAACAAGAACGGTGTTACCAACAACAAGGAAGTGCTGGACGAAATCAGCCTCACCCGTAGCATGCTCCCCAAGAGCATGGGCGCCGTGCATTGGAGTGTTTCATCGCTTACCAAGAACCCAACCCTAACCAAGGAATTGAAGGCTGGCCCTTATAGCATTCCTGCGCTGGTGCCGGCCAGCCCATGGCTGGACGCAATCGCTCCTGCTTCGCCTCAGGTGGCCATCACCAAAAGCAAGGACAAGCTCAACATCCAATGGTCTTCCAAAGACAAGGATGCCACGGGTTGGATCCTCTATGCGCAGTACGACAACAAATGGGAGTACACGATCATGGGTAAGGCGCAACTGAATGCTTCTCTTCAGCTGCTCAATGCAGACACTGCTGGGAAAACATCCACCCTCAAAAACATCATGGTTACCGCAGTTGACCGAACAGGCAACGAAAGTGAACAGCAGCTCATTCCGGTCAACTGATCAAAATCCCCAATTGAGGCCAAACAATACCTGTCTTCCATTGAGTTGCTGGGTGAATCGATCATTGCCATAGGGAGAAGCATTGAGCAGTTCAATACATTGATGGTTCATGAGGTTGTTCAGGGCAATGGAGCAACGCCATCGGGGGCTCAACACTGCTTTGATCACGCCGTCCAGCATATCAAAAGATTGCCCCCTTTCAAAACGCTGAACACAGTACTGCAAATGGGCAAACAAATAAGAACTGCATCGCAGGGTTGTGGAGATCCCATAAACAATCCTCTTCATGGTTGAGGGCTGCTGACCCGAAGCGCCAAAGCTGTTCTCCTGCAGTCCATAATGCAGTTCACCATTGAACCAAGCTTTCCAGTTGCTGACCATCCGATGTTCAAAGCCATGGCCTTTCATGGTGGAATTGAAAAACTTCCCATTCAACTGTTGCGGCCGTTGACTCAACATCCCATTGGCTTCGAGAATATACTTCAATTTTAAGGCATGGATGAACTGCTCAACACGTGCATTGAACATGAGGTTGCGCTGCAAAGGAATGATAAACCAGGACAAGGAATCAACCCAACTTCCGACAGCAGTTGCTAGACCATAATCATTGCGCAACATGCCGGCACGCGCATTGACAGACAATACAAACCCCTTGTACAAATCCATTTTTGTTGCCCCGATTTCCAGATCCACCGATAACGGAATAGCGGGATTGGCAATGCCATTTCTCATGGTGCCTTCAAAGAAAACTGGTCCTGCATGCCATGAACGGATGGCGGCAGGTTTTTGGGCAAGGGCAATTCCCATCCGGTATTGCTGCGTAGGTTTTCTCTGCCATAATAATTTTTCCTCCAGGTGAAAGATGAATGCGTTGTTGTTTGCCATTGCTGTTCCTGCTGCAGCATCAAACGTGGTGGATATTTTTTTTGAATGCCGTTGAACGACAGTCAGGTAAGGATAATATTTTGCCAGCTGCAGCGAGATGGCCTGAGTTCCAATAGCTGATGTGATTGACTCAATAACAGCACGAATACCCACCCTGGCATTTTGCTGACCCCGTTGCCTGATCAGGGAAAGATCGGTACCTGCCATTTTTCCATGATGGGAAAATGCCTGATCAACGAAAAACTGCATCAGGCCATCAGAAGAAAACGATGCCTGAAGCTGGTTCCTGTTTCGGTCAATTGCCATCCGGGTATCCAACTGTAACAGAACTTGGGGGCTGAGCTTCCAGGAAACATGGTGTGTTGCATGCAGGTTGAATTGATGCAAACGATCATTGGCATTGCTAACCGTGGTAAGAATGCCATTGCGGTCTGTATGTTGTATTGAATGCATTTGTCCATTGCTGACATTTAATTGAAAAGAAGATAACTTATTGCCCCCCTTGTCTGTTTCCAACTGCATACGCAAATTTCCAATAGTTGATTGCGCTACCTGTTTGGTACTTGTGTTTAGGTTGAGTTTTTCAGTACCCGGTATATTGTATGAAGATTTGCTGGAAGCCAACCTCCTGTTTTCATTTTGCATGGCAGTAGCCGTCAGACTGAGTTTGGTATGTGAAGACAATACCAACGAGGAAATGAATGCAAGGCTTTTGTCATTGTTGATGTTGACATACGCTGGGGGTAGATTGGGACCAGTGCCTGCATACAGTGGGTCAAAAGGCCATACCCGATAAACACCCCGATCGTTTCCCTGCATTTCATTTCCTCTGTCAGTCACGCCATTGGCGCCTGTATTGTTGGTATTGATGAAGCACAATTGTTTTGATTTTTTGGTCAGCCTGATCAGTTCTGCGTCCCCCTCTCCACGGTTGCCCATGTCTTTTGAGAGCATCAGGTTTCCGCTGGTTTTTCCTATCCATGATTTTTTGATGACCAGGTTAACAGCAATGGCATCGCGGTTGCCGAATGTTTGCATCAACCTGTTTTTTTGATGGCGCTGAATGAGCTGAAGGCTGTCGATCATCAAAGCCTTCAAGTTTCTTGACAAGAGTTTATAATGTTCTCCTGCAAGATCATCTCCATCAATCATGATCCTGCTGATTTCCTTTCCATTGAAATAGATCCGGCCATTGTCATCCACACGAAACCCGGGTATGTTTTTTACCAAGTCTTCCAGCCTGAATGCTTCTGTTTTCAAATACCTTGCCGCATCAAACGTCAAGGTATCGACACTGGCCTTGGCCATGGGCTGGTTGCGCCTGATAACAATGCCAGGAAGCTCCCCTACATTACTTCCTGGAAGAGTCGTATCCACTGCCAACCGGTGAACCGAAGCAAACAAAAAAGAAACCTGGATCAAACACACCAACACCACCAATGACCGGATCTTCATTTCAATCGATCTTTTCCCAGGAATGGAATTTTATCACAGATTTGGTTTGACAATCAACACAGTTCGCAGATGATTGCGCACCCAAAGATGTTGCCAACCTGCTGAATATTTTTTTGACCTGCGCTGCAAATGCAGGAAACCCTTCTGTTCCCTTTTTCATGACTGCCAAAAAATGATCCTGGTCAAATCCAGATACTTCCTGCTTTGAAACAAAGGTCATGTGCCAATTGTCTTCATCGTCATAGGCTTCCAGGATCAAACCGGGCAAGCCTCCCAGTTTCCAAGGCCCATCTGGAATGGTGATCGTGGGGGCATACCAGGCCGTGTATCCCCTTCCCTTAAACTGCGTCACTGCCTTGCGGCATGGGATGCCCCCGATCGATCTTTGTTCTTCGCTGGTTTTCCAATCCATAGGAAACAATGTATCTGCAAACAGATGGGTTCGCTGATTCAAATCAGAAAACTCAAACAACAATGAATTGGATTCAACATCTTTGAAAACAGTAAACATGCTGTCTGGCCTGAGGTCAATATTGTTTCCCTGAACAGAGGCAAGTTGCACACCAGACTCTTTCATGGTAAACATAGACCTGTCGCCTGATACAATCAAGGTTCCCTTGAATTGTCTGAAATTCTCTGCCCTACCGAAACTGCTGTTGAATTTTCCTTCGTATACGAACATGGTTGTTGTCTGTGCCTGTGCAATGCCCAACATGGCAACACAGCATATCAATAAGTATATTTTCATGGTAATGTATTTAAAGTGAAAAATGGCGCAATACCCCTGGACTGGTTTACATAATCACCATGCGCACCGTCTTCATCGCTGCCGAAAGGCAGTTGATGGCGCTTACGGTTGCCGTTTCGCAGCTGGTTGCAGAAGTTGTGCAACTCACTTCTGCCTCAATAGGCCCAAGATCAATTCTTCCTTTCATCGTTATCGTGCACAATGTCTCTTTTTCAGGAGATCCTTCATCGCCCCAATGTACAGTGCTCACTTTTTCTTCACCTGACTTGAATTTTACTTCTTCGATTTGTTTGCCAACAGCTGCCTGTGTCAGAAATGCTGCAAACATCATTGCTGCTGATAAGATCAGTTTTTTCATACAATTGATTTTATTGTTTTTTAAAATAGGCCCGGGGTATCGCGCCAGCAACATGTATTTATTATTGCCCTGTAAAACTAGCTTGGCTCCAAAAGCTTGTAAAGGGATAATCAACATGAAATGCGGAGATTATTCACAGCAAATACCGGTGGTTTCACCAATTGTGAGAAAGAAGTACATGCGATTGATGCAAAGCTGTTTTACCTTTGCAGCCTGTTATGGGACAAAAAAAACTGATTCGCTTTGCTGAAATTGCCACCTTCGATCATGTATTGCAGTATCCGGAAAATACTGCAGGCAAATGGCATGAAAGGTTCAACAATACCAACCCCATCATCCTTGAATTGGCCTGTGGTAAAGGAGAATACTCAATTGGTTTGGCAACACTCTATCCGAACAAAAACCTGATTGGTGTCGATGTAAAGGGAAACCGCATCTGGGTGGGAGCAAAAAAATCTTTGCAAGCAGGAATGAAAAATGTTGCGTTCATCCGTTCGCAGATTGGCATGATCAACAATTATTTCGCAGCAGGCGAGGTGGATGAGATCTGGCTTCCCTTTCCTGATCCTCAATTGCGCATCTCAAAATCCAACCGCAGGTTGACACATCCTGAATTTCTTAGAAAATATCAACAAATACTCAAGCCCGGTGGTTATATCAATCTAAAGACGGACTCTCCGGTACTGTTTCAATTCACAAAACTGGTGATTGAACTTTACGGATTGACTTTGTTGGAAGAAAGTGATGATATCAGCAGAGATCTTAAACAAAACCAAGAGCTGCTGATCAAAACACACTACGAAGGCCTTGATATTGCAAAAAGCAAAAGGATTCATTACCTGAAGTTTGCAATTCCTGGTCAGTTGGACCCAACAATGGATGAACGTCTTTCAACAATGGTAAGAGAAATTGAAACTGCGTTAATTGAAGTATTGAAGGATGAAAAAGAAACTGATAGAGGGTGAGCATTTTTACTACAATGAGCAAGGGTATATGGTACTCACTGCCAAATACCACCTGGACAACGGAAATTGTTGTGGAAACGGTTGCCTCAACTGCCCTTACGACCATATCAACGTTCCAGAGCCTAAAAGAACCGAGCTGAGAAATCGGATGGAGCATGAAAAAAAATCTGCCTACTAAGAACGCCTCTCTTCCTCCATCTCAAAGAAATTTTTTTGAAGACGTTTTTGATGTTGTTCGACAGATTCCCAAAGGACGTGTAACCAACTATGGTGCCATTGCCAAATACCTTGGATCGGGGCTTTCATCAAGGATGGTTGGCTGGGCCATGAATGCCTCACACGGTCTCCATCCACCCATTCCCGCGCAAAGGGTGGTGAACCGCAATGGAATGCTCACAGGAAAAAATCATTTCCAAACCCCAACACTGATGCAAGAGCTCCTTGAAAAAGACGGCGTAGCCGTGGTCAACGACAAGGTTGTTGAATTCACGGAGCGCTACTGGGATCCAGAAAAAGAGTTGTAGAGAAAAGCCCTAAACGTAGTAAGGACTAATCAAGAGATATACAATCACTCCTGTTACTGATACATAAAACCAGATGGGCCAGGTAATTCTTGCCAGTTTCTTGTGTGCAGGCCATTCTGCCACCAATGCCCTGTAGGAAGTAAAGAGGATAAAGGGAAGAATGATGGCCGCAAGAATGATATGGGTGATCAGGATAAAATAATAGACATAACGGATGGTTCCTTCACCACCGAATACGGTTGAATCCGATAAGAGGTGATGACAAATATAGGAAACCAGGAAAAGGAGTGAAAGGACCATGGAGGTCATCATCACTTTTTTGTGCAAAGCATAGCGACCACGCTTCACTGCCAGAAGCCCTACCAACAACAAAAAAGATACAGCAGTATTGATGGCTGCATTCACTTGTGCAAACAAATGCACGTTGAACGGCAAATCCAACTCGAGTTTGATTTTAGAGAGGAATACAACCGCTACAAAAACGATGATTGAAAATAGAATGATCAGCAAACTGGCTCTCTTGTCGTTTTTTTGAATGCTTGCAGGTAACATGTTTCTGGTTTTTGAATTTTATTTTCTGAAGAGATTTCTTTTTTTCTTCTTATCACGCTCCATGTTCAGGAGCACCACATCCTTGATGAGCTTATCGAGGTTGACACTGTCCAGTCCGTTGTACCATCCCCTTACCACCCTGTCGCGGTCCAAAAGAAAGAACCGGTCGGTATGGATGAAGCCAGTGTCAATATTGCCATTGGAGGCGATGGAAGCCTTGAACTCATTCAGTGCAATATCATACAACTCATTTCTATCGCCCGTAAGCATGAACCAGGTATCATGGTCGATGCCAAATTTATCGCCATAGGCTTTCAGGGCCTGAACGGTATCGCGGACTGGATCAACGGTAAAGGATACAAACCTTACCAGGGAATCGGTTTTTTTGAATGCCGTCTGCAATTTTTTCATGTTGCGGGTAAGCTTGGGGCAAATCGATGGGCAGGAGGTAAAAAAGAAATCTGCAATGATGATTTTACCGCCCCAGTCTTCAAGACCCACTTCTTTTCCAAACTGGTTCTTGAGCTTAAATGGTTTCACCTTGTGCCAGACCGTATCATTGACTTTTTTTCCTTTCTCCATTTTTACTACAACGGTATCATAAAAATAACGGCGGGGCATTTTGATGGCGTCCTTGCTCAGGCTGCTGACGTACAAATAACTGGCAATCGGCAACAGTGTAACCATCAAAAGGGCAAGAAGGGTTGTCTTTTTCATCTATGTATAAATAGAAACAAAAAAAGCACCATTCGGTTGTAGCCGGAACGATGCTTTTTGATTTTTAATGTTCAATATCAATGGTGCTCGCCGGCTTCGTGAGGTGCGGCAGGAGCAGAAACAGCTTGTTTTGGGTTGTAGGTATTCCTGAGGTTTTTCCAGGAATTGCCCTCATACAAGAAGGCTGCAATGAACCAGATGAAGAGCAACAAAGGAACCACGATGGTCATGATCAGGTTCTTTACCTCTTCTCCAAGGTGCATGAATACACCAACAATATAAAATGCCTTTGCAAGGGAAAGGATAACAATCACCCCTTTCAAAAACAATTTCAAACCGGCGGCCATGGGTATGGCATACATGCCCAGACCCATTCCAAGTTCAATGATGGTGATAACGGACAAGATTACCGTTGTTCTGATGATCTTGCTGACAACCTCTTTTCCACCGGGTTCATGGTGAAATGATATTTCCTGTACTGCGTGTTCCATATGAATTTCTTTAACTGTTGATTAGATGAGATAGAAGCAAAGGAATACAAATACCCATACCAGGTCTACGAAATGCCAGTAAAGACCAGCCTTTTCAATCATCCAGTAGTGGCCCTTCCTTTCAAAGGTTCCATTGATGGCCATGATCAACATCACAATATTGATGCCCACTCCAGAAGCTACGTGAAAACCATGGAAACCAGTGATGCCAAAGAAGTAACCACCAAAAGCAACCGGTCCGGGTGTACCCACATGGTGTCCGTCGTGTGCAGCAACATCGGCGGCAGGACCCCAGGGGTGTTATGGCCAGCGTGTACGGCAAGCACCATGGTTACCGAACTTACAATGAGGATGAAAGTCATCAAACTCATGAAGGCCAGCGGAAGATTTGCGTGTCCTGCAAGAGGAAATGCATTGAAAACCTCATTGGGATCTGGCCAGTAGTTCTGGCTGAAACGAATGGTTCCGTAAGAGATGAGGAAGGCCCCGAAAGTGAACGCGTCACTCATCAGGAAATACCACATCATCAGTTTTCCGTACTCAACGTTGAAGGGGCTTTTGCCACCACTCCACCATTTGGTTTCCGTGTGTGCTTGGGCTGTTGCCATGCTATTGCTTGTTTAAAGGTTCAACTCACCAGGACTTATTTCATCCAGGTGAAAAATATAAATAAGTAGATCCATAAAGCATCTACAAAATGCCAATACGTTGCTGCGATTTCAAGCGGTACTGTGCTGTAGCTCCTTGTAGAGCTGTTCAGCGCCCGGATGGCAATCACAACCAATGCCACTACCCCGCCCAGCACGTGAATAGCGTGCAAACAGGAAATGACCAACAGGAAAGAGTAAGATGCATTGGAGCCTGCCCCAACGAGGCGGATATCCTGTGCAGCAAACTGACTGAATCCTGCTACCTGCAATACAACAAAAAGAACTCCCAACACCGCTGTTACCACAAGCAAACGCTTGTAGTTGATCATTTCCCTCTTTTTCAACGCTTTCAATGCAAGCTGCACTGTAGCGCTACTGACCAGAATGGTGACTGTTGAATACCAAAACATCATGGGTATTTCTATCATCAACCAACTGGCCTGGCTTCTTTTTACAATGTAAGCAGAGGTCAACCCTGCAAACATCATCAAAATACTGCCTATCGCTACCCATAAGGTAAACTTATGGGGGTGAATTTTTCTTTTCTGCTCGCTTATTACCTGACTCATGGTATAACTATGATTTACGATCAGTAAAATGAATCTTGTTCAACAACATCACTTTTTCAATCCTCACACTGGTCTGGTCTTGGACGGGTCGCTTGTCTGCCAGCAATGCCAACAATACCACCGGAAGATAAATGTAGGAAGTGAACATGACCCTGCGGGCTGCTTTCACATCCATCTCACGGAACAATCGTATGCATTGCCAAACCATTACAAGGTTGGCCAATGTAACGATGACCATGCTCACCATACCAGACATTCCAAACACCATCGGCAAAACCCCAATCGGCAGCAACAGTACTGAGTATAATATTGCCTGTACCGCTGCATATTTGGTGGGTCCGCCCCTGGAAGGCAACATCCTGAATCCGGCTCTTGTATAATCCTCATGTGCTACCCAGGCAATGGCCCAAAAATGGGGAAATTGCCAGAAGAACTGCAAGGAGAACAGGATCCATCCGCCAACGCCCAGGTCTGCATCACCTGCCGCCCATCCTATCAAACAAGGTAGAGCTCCAGGGATTGCACCAACCAAAACCGAGATGGAATGAACCTTTT
>JAJTFY010000041.1 GCA_021299175.1 Chitinophagaceae bacterium | reverse complement strand
AACCTCACCCACAACAAAAATACTGCCACAGACAAGTACCAGGTCATTGGCTCCTGCAATTTTAAAGGTATGCTCAATGGCAGTGTTTACATCTGGATATGAATGGCCTCTTAGTCCTGCAGTTGCAGCCATCTTCTCCAGATCCTGGGTGCTGAGTGCCCTGGGTATTGAGGCTTGTGTGAATCCGTAATATGCCTTTGATGGGAGCATGGAAATCACTGCTTCAACGTCTTTGTCCTTAGACATGCCAAGGATGATGAACAACTTTTCAAATGCAGATGCATTGATTTGTTGCATCACTTGTTTGATCCCTTCTGTATTGTGGGCAACGTCCAGGATCAAAAGAGGGTTGGTGCTGATGGCCTCCCATCTTCCGTGTAGCCCTGTATTTATTTTGGCGTTTGCGATACCGTTTACAATACTATCCTTTTTGATTTTCCAATCCCTTTCAATCAGCAGGTCAATGGCGGTAATGACGGTGCGGATATTTTCAGCTTGATACATACCTGCAAGGTCGGCATTGAATTTTCTGCTGAATCCATTGTTGATGCTGGTCAGCACAATCGATATGTTTCCCGGAGTCATTGATTCCACATCAGCTTTCCAGATGGCATCTGCAAAAACAATGGGGGCATCCAGCTGCTTTGCCCTGGTTTCAAAAACTGCTGTAGTTTCAACATGGGTCTGTCCTATGACTACAGGAACATTCGCTTTGATGATTCCTGCTTTTTCTGTGGCGATCAATCCTAGGGTATCCCCAAGCAATTGGACATGGTCCATTCCAATGTTGGTGATGATGGACATTTCGGGGTGGATGATGTTGGTGCTGTCCAACCTGCCCCCCAGGCCTGTCTCAACAATGGCCACATCAACTCCTTCTTTTGCAAAATGGTCAAACGCCATGGCCACGGTAACCTCAAAAAATGAGGGCTCTAGGGCATCAATCAATTCCATGATATTTTCAGTAAAATGGACAACCTGTCCGGTAGAAATCATTTCCCCATTGATCCTGATCCTCTCCCTGAAATCCTTTAAATGGGGGGAGGTATAGAGCCCTGTTTTAAATCCTGCCTCCTGCATGACGGAAGCCAGCATATGGCTTACAGACCCTTTCCCATTGGTCCCAGCTACATGGATGGTTTTAAAACGCTGCTGTGGGTTGCCAAGGGCTTCGCATAGGGCAATTGTATTGGAAAGATTCATCTTGAGTGCTGCTGCCCCTGTTCGGCTGAACATGGGCAGCTTTGAATAGAGGTATTCTATGCAGGATTGATAGTCCATGGTGTAAAGATATTGTATCTTTGCAACCATGAGTATGTTAATGTGGGTGGCCATGTTGGCTTTTTCCCTTGCCGTTCTGATACAGGTTTTTTATTATTTGCGGTATTTTCGTTTGCTTGCCTTCCACAGGCAGAAGCAGGAGCTATCTGCCAAAGAACAAGCTGTAAGTGTCATCATTTGTGCCCGGGATGAGGCAGATGAAATTGAGGCGAATTTGCCCGGAGTGCTGGCCCAAACGTATCGCAGTACTCACGAAATTGTCGTTGTGAATGACAACTCGCAGGATGATACAAAATACCTACTTGAAGGTTTGTACCGAGACTTCAAGCAACTGCACATCGTTGAGTTGAAGCAGGAAGCATTGCACATCCCTGGAAAAAAATTCCCTCTTTCCATGGGAATTAAAAGCGCTAAATATGAGTTGCTTTTGCTGACTGATGCAGATTGTATTCCAGCCTCAGAAAACTGGATTCTTAAAATGCAGGCAGCCTTTAAGGATGGCATACAAATTGTTTTGGGGTATGGTGCCTACAAACGTAAAAAAGGAGTTCTCAACAGAATCATTCGTTTTGATACTTTTCATACGGCTTTACAGTATTTGTCATGTGCCCTGGCAGGCCAACCTTACATGGGAGTCGGAAGGAATTTGGCATACAAAAAGGAATTGTTTTACAAGCAAAAAGGATTTGCCGCGCACCATCATTTACCAGGTGGGGATGATGATCTGTTTATCAATGCCTGTGCTACCAGCGAAAACACCGCCATTGTAATTGATAAAGAAACATTCACTTACTCAACACCACCAGCTTCCCTCGGAGAATGGATCAGTCAAAAAGAGCGACACAATTCAACTGGAAAGTATTATAAACGGAAGCACAAGTTCTTGTTGGGATGTTATATGGCATCCCATTTCCTATTGTATCCATTGATGGCAGCAGCCATGATAACCTTTGACTGGCGTTGGGTACTGGGCATTTGGGGATTAAGATTTTTGTTCCAGGGGCTTGTATTTTACAAGGCCATGAGAAAACTGGGTGAGTCAGATCTCTTTCCGTTCTTTTGGCTTTGGGATATTTGGATGTTTTTTTACTATTTGATTTTCATTTCTGCCATATGGAAAAAGCCTCGCAATCAATGGAATTGATGCTCAAATATTTCAGTGATTTTTCTCCAAAACAGTTGAATCAATTTGCGCAATTGAGGGAAGTATATCTTGAGTGGAATGAAAAAATCAATGTTGTATCCAGAAAGGATATTGAAGCATTGTACGAAAGACATGTTCTTCATTCCTTGTCCATCGCTGCAAGATATCCTTTTGCCAATGGTCTGGAAATAATTGATATCGGTACTGGCGGAGGTTTCCCAGGTATTCCTTTGGCCATATTTTTCCCTGAAGTACAGTTTCATTTGGTTGATTCAATAGGAAAAAAGCTTAAGGTTGTTGAGGCAGTATCCTCTGCTTTAGACATTTCAAATGTAACCATTCAGCATTCCAGGGCTGAAGACATCAGGGGCCGTAAATTCGATTTTGCTGTATCCCGGGCTGTTGCTCCTTTGGCCGAGCTTTGGAAATGGAGCAGGCCTCTTCTGAGAAAAGAAAGAAAAATGGAGGAGCTCAAAAATGGTCTGATCTGTTTAAAAGGAGGTGATTTGACTGAAGAAATTGCTGCATCAAACACAAGGCCTCACCAGCAGCCCATAGGGGATCTTTTTGATGAGCCATATTTTGAGGGAAAATACATCCTCTATGTTCCTTTATAGAATTGTCATTACAAGATAAATGGAATAATTTTATCAATACTTCACCCTTTGAAAGGGTACTCAAAGCAAATGGAAGAAACGCATAGCAATATCCGGGTTAGTGTTGTAGAAGACAATCATTTTATACGATTGGCACTAGAACAGATTTTGATCAATTCTGATGGCTATGATGTTGTTGCAGTCTATGGTTCAGGGGAAGAAGCGGTTGATAAAATGCCTCAGGAAATTCCAGATGTTGTCCTGATGGACATCAACATGGGTAAGATGTCTGGTATAGAAGCTGTGAGGATCTTGAAAGAAAAATGTCCCAGCATAAAATTCATGATGTGTACTGTTTACGAGGATGATGAAAAGATTTTTGATGCTTTGGCAGCTGGCGCAAGTGGATATATACTGAAAAAAACCAAACCGGCCGAACTGGTCACCGCCATCAAGGATTTGTTTGATGGTGGTGCGCCCATGTCTGGTCAAATAGCCAGCAGGGTGGTCGCAAGTTTTAGAAAAAAAGAAGAAAAGAGTGATGCTGTATTGTTGGAAAATCTCTCTGCCAGAGAGCATGAAATTCTTGAATTGTTGGTCAAAGGACGATTGTACAAAGAAATTTCAGCGACATTGGGTATATCACAGGAAACGGTCAGAAAACATGTTTACAATATTTACAAGAAATTGCATGTCAACAACAGGGTAGAGGCCTATAACAAGTTCTACGGAAATGGGAATTCAAATCACTAAGGAAGCGAGTTAAGGAATTCTTTTACCACCTTTAATTTTGAATCTGTTTGGTTGATGGTGTCTATAAAAGCAACATCGTTTTCAGAAATAGTACCGCCTGTTTTTTTCACATCCAAAAATTCCTCATATTTCTTTATCAAGCTGTCAAGTTCGAAAATTACCAAACTTGGTCTGATTTTGTGGAGCAGAAATTGGAATTGATCCAGATCAGTCGTTGAGGGTAATTGTGTAAAATGCCTTTTAAAAGTTTCAAATTCACTAAGGAAAATAGAAGTAATCCTGCGGTTGAGCACCGGATCTTTCCCTGTCATGTTATTGAGTCTTTTAAAATCCATCAGGGATAAAATTAACAATTTGCTTACTGATTACTTGTGCGTAAAATACTTAATGGTAAGTAAAAATACTTAATATTTATAAGGATACTTGTCGAATTATTTAAATAATTTAAAAACAACTTCAATAAGTAGTTTTTTAGGAATATTTTGAATTCAACCATTCTATTATCCATTTGAAGCCATGCTAATCATTGGGTCGCCTTTATAGGCGACCTTTTCATTAGTTCAATAACTTGATCATCTGTGAGTTGAGAAAAATCTGCATAATAAGCACCAATTCCTTCAAAGTGAACTGGGTGCTTCAATGTGATGAGTTTATCAGCCATTTGCCTGATTTTGTCTTCAGTATGTAAGGGGCAAACGGGTGATGCGACAATGATTTCTTCGGCATTAAAACTTCTTAATTCTTTCATAGCCAATAAAATACAGGTCCCTGTGGCAATGCCATCATCCACAAGAACAATCCTCTTTCCCAATACTTCATGTTCTGTTGCCACATGTCCAAATATTTCCTTCATCTCCTCAATTCTTTTCCTCTCTTTTTTAATGGCTTTATTGAGGTACTTATGGTCTACATGCTCTATTTCATTCAATATCCAGTCATGTTCTGAGACTGCCCCCATAGCATATTCGTCGTTGAATGGATGCCCAATTTTTCTTACCAGGTAAAGTAGAAGGGGTAGTTCTAGTTTGTCCGCAACAACCATTCCAACGGGAACACCGCCCCTTGGTATTGCCAGCACAATATCCGCCTTTATGCCAAGCGTTAACAATGCATCAGCCAACTGTATGCCAGCATCTTTTCTATCCTCAAAAATGTATTCATCGGACGGCATTTATCTTTTTTCAAATCTTCCACTTTTCTCATTCACCTTTATCCTGAACATCAGGGGTTTTATTCTGTCTTGGTCAGACAATTCATGACCACCGCCTTCCCAATGTTCATGCTGGTGGATGACTGAGGATGTCATCAGTGGTACTACTTTTGAAAAAAGATGTTCCCTTGCTTTTGAGGCGGATTCATCTTTCAGTTCTTCAAATTGCCCAAAAACGACAACACTTTGCCAGTTGTCCATGTTGCATGAAATATCCACCTGGAAGCATACGTTTGGGTTTTGGCGCATCAAATCCATTTTTTGTCCTTCCGTAGATTGTCCATAAATATAATGTCCATCATAGGAATAGGTTACTGGAACGATGTAAGGATGCTTTCCGTCACAGCAAGCAATCCTTCCTATGGCCTGACTCGTCAAAATATTGTTGATCTGTTGTTCATTGAGTTCTCCTGTCATGTTACTATTTTGGAATAAAATTAATACGGTTATTCCCGTCACTTCATGATAGCTGTCATGATGTTGAATGACAATTGATCTGAATAATATTGCTTCTGGTAGTTATTTTGCATTTCTTTTTTTTGTTAAATAAAAGGTGAAGAGGTTGAAAAGAAGCCTGACTGTTTCATAGCATATCCACTGTAGTATCCTTTCTGAAAGGCGATAAGACCGGATGATACTGATTGGAGAAATTCTGTTGCAATCATTGTCAATGATTTTCATGAGTTGTTCATGTACAACCCCTGAAAATGCTATCTCCTGTACATCAAGATTCAATTCAATGCTTGCCAGTGCACTGATATCATTGATGTTGTAAGATCCAATGGTTACGATTTTTCCATCAGCAACAGCAATTTTTCCATGCAAGACATTGTGGTTGTATTCATGTATTTCAATACCATGTCGTACTGCCCATCTGTATAAATAACGTTCAGCATGTTTTGCAATACCTACATCAGAAATACCTGCCAATATCAGTTTGATCTTGACGCCTTTTTTCAATGCCTTGATGATATTTTTTCTGAAAAATGGACTCGGAATAAAATAGCTGGACATGATGATGATTTCGTGGCGAGCATTCCTGAACATTTCCATATAGCTTGCAGAAATTTCATTCCTTCCCATTACCCAATCGTTTCGTCTTATCCTGATGGGGCAATGCAAGTTGGTATCAAGGGCATTCATGATTTCCTGTTTTACCAATACCAGCCAATCTTCAGGTTTTTTGCTAAAGCATTGGTTGCATAATTTGAACAATTCAAACGAGACTTCTCCCTCCACTTTGATCGCCCAATCCAGCCATGCCGGTGCTCCTGGCATGTCATTGTACCTGTCAGAAATATTGATGCCACCAATGAGTGAAAGGATGCCATCACAAACAACAATTTTATGGTGTAGGCGTCTGCCAAAATAATAATTACCCCGTTTAAAAATGGGTTCGAAAAAACGCAACTGAATACCAGTTTCCCTCATACTATTTTTAAACCCGTTGGATAATCCTTTCGAAGCGTAACCATCCAATAAAACCTGAACTTTTACCCCTCTGTTGGCGGCCTTGATCAATCGTGAGGCTACTTCTGTCCCTGTGTCATCCTCCTCAAAAATATATACCTGAAGTTGGATGGATTTGCTGGCATTGTCAATCATGTCATGCAGGGTAGAGAAGTAGCTTCTTCCTCCCCTGATCAATTCGGCTTTATTGTAAAAGGTAAAGGCTGTCTTGATCTTGGTTGCTGATGACATCTAGGTTTTTTGGTAAACTACAGAAACACAACTTTGTGAAACATGACAAAGATCATTTGTTTCCATGCTTTCTAGCAGTAATGTTGGTAGACATTGACATGAATGTGGACTAATTGTTCAATTACTCTTCCTGCGCTTTCGTATTTTTGGATAAGGTTTCAACATACCACTATGTCAAAAAATGTCCATGATACTCCATTGATGCAACAGCACCGGGCGATCAAGCAGAAGTACCCCGATGCCATCCTGTTGTTCAGGGTAGGAGACTTTTATGAAACCTTTGGTGAGGATGCCATAAAATCATCGGCAGTCTTGGGAATTACGCTGACCAAGAGAAACAACGGCGCTGCTTCAACACTTGAATTGGCGGGTTTCCCCCACCATTCGCTTGATAGCTATTTGCATAAATTGGTCAAGGCAGGTTTTCGGGTAGCCATTTGTGACCAACTGGAAGATCCTAAAATGGTTAAGGGGATTGTAAAGCGCGGTGTTACTGAAATGGTTACTCCAGGGTTGGCCACTCATGATAAATTGCTTGAGTACAATAGCAATAATTTCCTTGCTGGCATTCATTTTGGAGAGAAGGTAAACGGGATTTCTTTTTTGGATATTTCTACTGGTGAATTTTTTGTTGCGCAGGGAGATCATGAATACACGGATAAGTTATTGCAGACCTTCCAGCCTGCCGAAGTTGTTTTTGAAAAAGGTCGCCAATCAGCATTAGGGGAGCAATGGGGTAAAAAAATGTATACCTATGGTTTGGATCCTTGGATCTTTGACCACCGGTATGCAGAGGAGGCTTTGTTGAGGCATTTCGGTACCCATTCACTTAAAGGCTATGGTGTTGAAGGCATGGAGGAGGGCATTGTTGCGGCTGGGGCAGTCCTTCACTATCTTGGTGATACCGTTCATCCCAATACCAGCCATATCGCTGCTATACACCGCATCAATAGAGATGAATACCTGTGGATGGATCAGTTTACCATCAGAAACCTTGAGCTCATTTATGGAGGTGCTGATGGTGGCTCAACATTGTTGAAGACCATTGATAGTACTGTTTCACCCATGGGCGCAAGGTTGATGCGCAGATGGTTACTGATGCCGCTTGTGAAAAAGGTGCAGATCGAAGAAAGGGCAACACTTGTTGCTACCATCCTGGCCAACAAAGAATGGAAAGCGGAAGTTTTGCAAAGCATAAAACAGTGTGGAGACATTGAAAGATTGGTGAGCAAGATTCCTTCCAGAAAAATTGGGCCCCGAGAAATGTTACAATTGGCAAATGGGCTTGAGCAGGTGAATTTGATCAAAATTGCTGCTGGAGTTATACAAGATCCTTATTTGTTCAGGCTTGCAGAAAATCTCAACGGATGCCTTCTCATCAAGGAAAAAATAATAAAGGAAATTGCAGCCGATGCGCCTGCCCAGACCGTTAAGGGTGGCTATATTGCTGCCGGTGT
The DNA here is from genome assembly GCA_021299175.1 of Chitinophagaceae bacterium. Classification (GTDB taxonomy): domain Bacteria; phylum Bacteroidota; class Bacteroidia; order Chitinophagales; family Chitinophagaceae; genus Pollutibacter. The sequence goes on along the minus strand of JAJTFY010000041.1, from coordinate 15,490 downwards.
TGACAAAGACCTTGATCATTACCGTAGCCTTGCCAAGGGAGGTAAAAATGTACTGGTGGAAATTCAGCAACGTGAGGCGTTGAACACTGGCATCAGTTCCTTGAAGATTGGGTTCAACAACGTTTTCGGTTATTATCTTGAAGTCAGCAATTCACACAAGAACAAGGTTCCGGCAGATTGGATCAGGAAGCAAACCCTGACCAATGGTGAAAGATATATTACCCCTGAGTTGAAAGAGTACGAGGAAAAGATCATGGGTGCTGAGGATAAAATACTGCAGCTGGAATCAATGATATATGATCAATTGCTCACAGCATTGCAGGAGTATATCGTTCCCATGCAGCAGAATGCGCATGCCATTGCAGTGATTGATTGTTTGTCAAGTTTTGCAACCAATGCAGATGCGTATAAGTATTGCAGACCCGAAATACATGAGAATGGGGATCTTCACATCATCTCCGGAAGGCATCCCGTCATTGAGCATCTCTTGAAACCAGGAGATGCGTATGTTGCCAATGATGTTCACCTTGATCAGGAGAATTGTCAGTTGATTATTCTGACTGGCCCTAACATGAGTGGTAAGAGTGCATTGCTGAGACAAACCGCCATCATCACACTGATGGCTCACCTGGGTAGCTATGTGCCTGCGCAGGCAGCAACTATTCCCATAACAGACAAAATATTTACAAGAGTAGGGGCATCAGATAATCTCAGTGGTGGCGAGTCAACTTTTATGGTTGAGATGAATGAAACTGCCAGCATCATCAATAATATTTCATCTAGAAGTCTTGTTATCCTTGATGAAATAGGCAGAGGGACTTCAACCTATGATGGTATTTCTATCGCCTGTAGTATTGCAGAGTTTTTACACGATGCCCATCAACGGCCCAAAACATTGTTCGCAACCCATTACCATGAAATGAACGAGCTTGAGCTTCGCTTTCCGAGGATCAAGAATTTTCACATCACGCACAAAGAGGTGGACAACAGGATTATTTTTCTTCGAAAGTTGGCACCTGGTGGAAGTACCCATAGTTTTGGTATTCATGTTGCCCAGATGGCCGGAATGCCTGCTGTGCTGATCAAAAGAGCAGAAGAGGTTTTGAAGGATCTTGAAAATAAGCAAGGCATTTCAGTCTTGTCTGAACAAAAACCTGAAGTTCCCGGTATTCAACTTTCCATCTTTGACACCCATACTGAAGTCTTTGCGGGTATCAGGGAAATGATGCGTGGGGTAGATGTGAACAACCTTACGCCGGTAGAAGCGCTTGTTATTTTGAGTGAGATCAAGAAAAAAATCAATTGATCAGATCAGTTCCTTGAGCGCGCCAATGACTGCGTCAACTTCTTCTCTGGTATTGTATTTGCTGAAAGAAAATCTTACAGTGGATTGTTCCGGTAACTGGAGCGCATTGATCACGTGAGAGCCTTGGTTGGCACCACTGCTGCAGGCACTGCCACCTGAAACACAGATGTTCCTGATGTCCAAATTGAAAAGCAGCATTTCGGATTTTTCTGTTCTTGGAAATCCGACACTCAATACCGTATAGAGGCTTTCTCCCTCCGGATCACCATTGAAAACAACCCCGTTGATATTTTCTTCCAGTGAAGTTTTGAGGTATGATTTTAATGATTTGATGTGTGCGTAATCAACCTCATGGTTTTGCATGGCAATTTCAAGCGCCTTGGCAAAGCCGACAATGCCATAAATGTTTTCTGTTCCTGCCCTCATGTTTCTTTCCTGCCCTCCTCCATGAATGAATGGATTCACTTTGTTGTTTGCATTGATGTACAACAGTCCCACACCTTTTGGTCCATGGAATTTATGACTCGCTCCTGTAATGAAATCAATATTTATTTCTGAAAGGTTGACAGGAAAATGTCCCACCGTCTGAACCGTGTCTGCATGAAAAACAGCATTGTATTGCTGGGCCAGTTCTCCTACTCTCTTGATGTTTGTGATATTGCCAATCTCATTGTTGGCATGCATCAGGGTGATCAATGTTTTCTCTGATGAAGAGGAAAGTTTCAACTCCAGATCATTGAGGTCTACATGTCCATTGGGAAGGATCTTCACAAATTCGAGACTTGCATCACCTTTGGAAGCTATAAATTGGCAAGTATGGAGCGTTGCATGATGTTCAATCGGGGAACTGATCATCCTGGTACAGCCCAATTCCTTTATTGATGCAAAAATGGCGGTATTGCTGCTCTCCGTTCCTCCACTGGTGAAAAATATTTCAGATGGATGTGCATGAAGGGACGCCGCTACTGATTTTCGGGCTTTTTCAATGGCCAGCCTGTTTTCTCTTCCATAAGAATAAATGGAAGAAGGATTGCCGAAATGTTCAGTCAAATAGGGAGTCATGGCCTCGAACACCATCGGGTCTATTGGCGTTGTAGCAGCATTGTCAAAGTATATTCTGATGGCCATATCCTACCTGTTTTTTCAAATATACGAAACAGGGTTTACAATGACTCCTGTATATCGCGGATGAGTTTTGATGCAATATTGTTGGCGGTAATTTCGAAATTGCTTTCAGCAATGATTCGAATGATGGGCTCGGTATTGCTGGACCTCAGATGAACCCAGTCGTTATCAAACTCAATCCTTAATCCGTCGATGGTATTTAACGGATTTGATTTGTATTTTTCTTTCAGTTTCTCAAAAACAAGATTGAGGTTGGTTGTGCCATCCATTTCTATCTTGTTTTTGCTGATGAAATAGTCCGGATAGGAGCTGCGAAGCTGCTTAACTGTTTTGCTTGATTGTGAAAGATGCGTAAGGAACAGTGCTATGCCAATGAGGGCGTCCCTTCCATAATGGAAATCAGGAACAATGATGCCGCCATTGCCTTCTCCTCCAATAACCGCATTGACCTCTTTCATTTTGGCCACTACATTGACTTCGCCAACAGCTGCAGGGTGATATTTACCACCATGCTTTTCAGTGATATCTTTCAATGCTCTTGTGGAAGAGAGGTTGCTCACTGTATCTCCTTTGGTTTTTCCGAGTACGTAATCTGCAACGGCAACCAAGGTATATTCTTCGCCAAACATAGATCCATCCTCGCAAACCAATACAAGCCTGTCAACATCAGGGTCAACAGAAATGCCAAGATCAGCCTTGTTGGAAATTACTGCAGCAGAGAGTTGGGTCAGGTGTTGAGGCAATGGTTCTGGATTGTGGGCAAATTTCCCATTGACTTCACCATTCAAAACAATGATGTTCTGTTCTGGAATACCAAGTTTTTTGAGAAGGATCGGTACAAAAACTGCCCCACTGCTGTTGATGGCATCAACGACAATTTTAAGGCTTTGCTTTTCAATCAAGTTTTTGTTGACAAGCGGATGGGATATGATCGCGTCTATGTGCCTGTCTGCATGATCGTATTTTGTTGTGATGGATCCGGCATGATCTACCAATGAAAAATTGATATTGCCCATCTCCGCATTGTTGAGAATATCGGCACCGGCTTCAGCACTGATGAATTCACCTTTGTTGTTCAGCAATTTAAGCGCATTCCATTCTTTGGGGTTGTGGCTTGCTGTGATGATGATTCCACCTGCGGCATGCTCTGCAGCCACTTCAAATTCAACGGTAGGAGTTGTGGAAAGACCCAGGTCAATGACCTCTGCACCCATCGCAACAAGCGTTTGTGCAACAAGTCCTGATATCATCGGGCCACTTATTCTTCCATCTCTTCCGATAATGATTTTTTTGTTGCCCTCTGCCATGGCCCATGCTCCAAAGGCTGCTGTGTATTTTACTACATCCAAAGGGCTGAGTGATTCACCTGGTTTTCCTCCAATTGTTCCCCTGATTCCTGAAATGCTTTTGATCAATGCCAAATTGATGATTTTTAAGGATGCAAAATTACAAAATAAAGGCTGTTTTATCAATTAAATATGACTACCAAGTATTTTTTACAGACATAATACATTTTGTTAACTTCCTTGGCAAACCATTTCCTGTAAATACTGCGTAATTTTGTAATATGATGATGTTGCAATCAGATCAGATGTCTTTTTTTCAGCAGATATTACACCTTGATTATCAGCTAATGCTTCTGCTGAATCGCAAAATGGTTCACCCCTTTTTGGATGATCTGTTTCTTTTCTTGCGGGATTCTATTTTTCACATTCCCCTTTATGTATTCATCATTCTATATTCTTTTCGGGTTTTTGGAAAAAAAGCCATTTGGTGGGTGCTTGGAGCAGTAACACTGATTGCATTTTGCGACTTGCTCAGCAGCCATGTCATCAAGTCCTATTTTGACAGGCCAAGGCCCTGCAGGGATCCCTTTATGGCAGGTCAAATCAGGTTTCTAGCACGGTATTGTGGTGCAAATGGAAGTTTTACTTCCTCCCATGCGGTCAATCATTTCGCATTTGCAACCTATGTAGCCTCAACAATGAAGGGGATTTCAAAATGGTTCAATTCCTTGTTTGCCTGGGCATTTGCCATTGCCTATGCGCAGGTCTATGTAGGCGTTCATTATCCTTCAGATATTCTGGCTGGGGCTTTTTTGGGGATAGTTTTTGGTCTAGTGGGTGCACAAATCACTAGGCAGACCCTATCTTTACAGCAATATAGCATATGAATGAGTTGCTCATCCTGTTTTTACTGATCCTGATCAATGGATTCTTTTCCATGGCAGAAATTGCCTTGGTTTCTGCCAGAAAAGCCCGCCTTGAGGGGCAGGCAAACAAGGGAGACTTAAGAGCCAAATATGCACTGGCACTTGCTCAAAAGCCGGATTCTTTTTTATCGACTGTTCAAATTGGCATAACTACCATCGGTATTCTTACAGGTATATTTTCAGGAGACAAGATTGTGGATGATGTCGCTGCTTTCCTGGATGGGCTGCCAGCTTTTGCTCCCTACAGCAAAGGGATTGCAACGGCGGCGGTTGTAGTCATCATCACTTTTTTCTCTCTTGTGTTTGGAGAACTTGTCCCCAAACGGTTGGGATTGTCCAACCCAGAAAAAATTGCCAAAACTGTTGCTGCTCCCATGCGGCTGATCTCAAGCATTGCCTATCCTTTTGTTTCCATTTGGGAGACAGAAATATCACTTCTTTGATGACCCACCGCAGTGATGTCATCTGGTTTGATGTCAATGACAATGAGCAGAGCATCAGGGAAAAAATCATGAAAGAGCCGCATACCGTTTATCCAGTATGCGACAAATCGATTGACCAGATCAAGGGAATTGTTTCCATCAAGGACATGTATGTTACACCCGATGAGGTTTCTTTCAAGCATACCATGAAAAATCCGCTATTTGTTCCGGAAAATATCAGTCCCTATCAACTGCTTGAAAAATTCAAGGTATCGAAGATCCATACCAGCTTTGTGGTTGATGAATATGGAACCCTGCTTGGTTTGGTGACGTTGAATGATTTGTTGGAAGCCATTGTAGGAGATCTTCCTCAGCATGATCTGCAGGATTATGAAATCATTGAAAGGGAAGATGGCAGTTTTTTGGTGGACGCACAGATTCCTTTTTACGATTTTCTCACCAGGTTCGAAAAAGCTGATTGGATGAATGAGGGTGAACAGGAGTTTGATACATTGGCAGGATTCATCCTCCATACACTTGAGCGCATTCCCGAAACAGGAGAACATTTTGAATGGAAGGGATTTGGTATTGAAATCATGGATATGGATGGACACCGGATCGACAAGATTTTGGTGAAATTGTCAGACCAGATTCGCAGTGAAATGGAAGAAGAACAATAAGGAATATGGAGCTTTCCCTACAACATAAAACGGCATTGGTCTGTGGCAGTTCCCAGGGAATAGGAAAGGCCATCGCCATCGAACTTGCCATGCTCGGTGCATCTTGTATTTTGCTCTCCAGAAATTTGACAACCCTTCAGCAAACAGTAAAAGAACTGCCTTCGCCCTATGGTCAAATACATGCATGCCATGCCGTTGATTTCAAGGATGTTGAGGCACTCAAGGAACTTGCAGCTGAAATTACAAAGGATCATACCATTGATATCCTGATCAACAATACTGGTGGGCCATCAGCTGGCCCTATTGAAACTGCCAATCCTTTGGCATTTCAGGAAGCCTTCAGTCAACACCTTGTTTGCAACCATGTGCTGGCACAGGCTGTCATTCCTGCGATGAAGCAAAATGGCTGGGGACGAATCATCAATGTAATCTCAACTTCTGTCAGGATTCCCCTTGATAATCTTGGTGTCTCCAATTCCATTAGGGCAGCCGTTGCATCATGGTCAAAAACCATGTCAAACGAACTGGCCGTGCATGGCATTACAGTGAATAGTCTGCTGCCAGGGTTTATCTCTACGGCAAGATTGGAAGCCGTCGCAGAAAACTTTGCAGCAAGGGCAAACATGGACAAGGCTGCCATGCAGGATCAAATGAGGTCTTCAGTGCCTGCCAAGCGATTTGGCAGCCCTGCTGAAATAGCTGCTGTTGCTGCATTTGTGGCTTCTCCTGCAGCCTCTTACCTCAATGGAATTTGCATCCCTGTTGATGGTGGCAGAACCGGAAGCATTTGACAATGAACAGATTTGAATTCACTGAAGCTTTTGCGCAGTCGCTTGATGCAGCTGATTCCCTACAAGGGTTCAGGGGCCAGTTCCTGGTGCCTGAAAAACAAGGAAAGCAACGCATGTATTTTTTAGGCAATTCGCTGGGCCTTCAGCCCAAAGCAACCCCAAGCGCAATCAATACCATCCTTCAGCACTGGGCTGAAGAAGGCGTCGAATCATTTTTTACAGGAGCATCACCATGGATGGATTTGCACCGTTCCTTGTTGGAACCTTTGTCGGTCATTGCTGGGGCAAAGCCAGCAGAGATCAGTGTGATGAACCAGTTGACGGTGAACATTCACCTCATGCTGGTTAGCTTTTACAGACCTGATGGCAAGAGAAAAAAAATACTGGTTGAATCCAAAGCTTTCCCCAGCGATCAATATGCCATACATTCATTTCTGGAACACCTTGGGCTGGATCCATCGGAGATTTTGATTGAGATCAATTCAGGTAGTGAAAATATGGCCATGAACAATGAAGATATTGTCCATGCTATTGAACACCACTCCAATGAACTGGCATTGGTTTTCCTTGGTGGGATCAATTACTATACAGGACAGTTATTGGATATACAACAAATCAGCAAGGCGTCCCGTGAAGCCGGTGCAATGGTTGGTTTTGACTTGGCCCATGCCATGGGCAATGTGAATTTGAGCCTTCACGACTGGGATCTTGATTTCGCTTGTTGGTGTTCTTACAAATACCTCAATGGTGGCCCAGGTGCTGTGGCTGCTGTTTTTGTGCACGAAAAACATCACCTGGATAAAACGCTCAAGCGACTTGCCGGTTGGTGGGGGTACGAGCAATCGGAAAGGTTTATCATGCACAATCGATTCACGCCAGAACCCGACGCAACCGGTTGGCAGTTGAGTACACCATCCATCTTGTTATATGCCTGTCTTCAATCCTCTCTGGATATTTTTACCCAGGCTGGATGGACGAATATTTTGGCCAAGCAGGAAAAAATGATCGCCTGGCTTTCTGCCCTGATCACCGACATCGGATCTGAACATTTTACCTGCCTGACGCCTGAATCAAGAGGGTCTCAGGTATCCCTGTTGTTCAAAGAAAAGGGAAGACTGGTCTATGACAGGCTTTTTGAAAAAGGGTTTATGGTGGATTGGCGAGAGCCCAATGTGATTCGTCTTGCACCTGTTCCGCTGTATAATACATTCACAGAAATCTGGCATTTTTATAGCGCATTGAAAGCCATTATCTTTGAGGTATATGCAACAAACAATCCTGTTGAAGCATAGAAAAGAAAGGCAATTGAGCGCATTAATTTTCAAGTTTTTCACATGAACAAACAAGCACTGATCAATCACATAAGAGCAAAAAAATCTTATCTCTGTGTAGGATTAGATACAGATTCCAGCAAGTTGCCTGCATGTATTCTTGGGGAGGAAGATCCTGTTTTTGCCTTTAACAAGGCTATCATTGATGCAACATTGCCTTACTGCGTTTCCTATAAAATCAATACCGCATTCTATGAGTCGCAAGGGTTGGCAGGATGGGCGTCATTGGAAAAGACCGTGAACTATATTCCGGATACACATTTCAAAATTGCCGATGCCAAACGCGGGGACATAGGAAATACCGCCACGCAATATGCCATCGCCTTTTTGAAAAACCTTCCTTTTGATGCCATCACCATTGCTCCTTATATGGGTGAAGACAGTGTTAAGCCTTTCTTGCAATTTGAGGACAAATGGGGCATTGTCCTTGGTCTGACATCCAATCCTGGGGCTGCTGACTTTGAGTTGAAGGAATTAAATGGTGGTGAACGTTTATACGAAAAAGTGATTCACACCGTTGCAGGTTGGGGCTCAACAGAGAACCTGATGTTTGTTGTAGGTGCAACAAGGTCAGACGAGTTCATCAACCTCAGAGCAATATCGCCTGATCATTTCTTTCTGGTGCCAGGTGTTGGTGCCCAAGGTGGGAGTTTGGCCGAGATTTCGCAAAAAGCCATGAACAAGGATGTAGGGCTTTTGGTCAATGTCAGCCGTGATATTATTTTCGCATCTTCTGGCACTGATTTTGCTGAGATGGCCGGAGCCCGTGCGGGCGCCTACGCCAATGAAATGGCTGCTTACCTGTAATGATCAAAGGCATTAACCATACCATTAAAAGCTGAAGCAATGATGAATCATGTAAGACAACTCTTTCAAAAATACAAGCCTGAAATCCGTGTAGGCATTGCGGTATTTGTTGGTCTTTTCGCCTTCAAAATTGTCAAGGAGCTGCTCAATAGGCTGTGGCCATGATCGCTGTGCTGAGTTTTTCTGCCCATCGGGCATAATCATCGCCCGATGGATGAAGCCCATCTTTTGCCACCAGTTTTGGATTTGTAGGCACTTCTCTTGTTCCTTCTGTGATTGAAATATATGTGATGCCCTTGGCTTTAGTGATCTTCCTGTTGATGCTGTTGAATACATCAATTTCTGCTGCAATTTTTTTCCTGTCCCTGCCTTCAGCAAATGGTGTTGCTCCCCAGTCTGGTATGCTCAAAACATATACATGTTTTTTATTGCCTGCTGCAAATGCAATGGCCTTGTTCAACAGTGCTTCAAATTCAATGGCATAGACATCATCAGGGTTACCCCGGTATTGATTATTGACACCAATAAGGAGCGTTACAATATCATAATTTTTTTCAAACACTGTTTTTTCAATGCCAGCCATCAATTCATCGGTGGTCCATCCTGTTTTTGCTACTATTTCAGCAGCATGTACGGCCAGTCCTTTCTTTCGCAACAGCTGTACGGTTTGGTAGGGGAATGACTGGTAGACTGGAATGCTTTCTCCTATGGTGTAAGAATCCCCCAAAGCAAGAAAGCTCAGGGTCTTTTGTGCTGTACTTGTTTGCGTCATAGCGGTCAGGAAAAAAAGGATGATAAAAAGCTTTTTCATGTTGCTGGTATGAACCCGAATTTAGCCAAAATGGGATTATCTTTATGCATAACCGAAAACGAACTGCATGAAAAGGATTTTTTACTTGATGCTTGTATTAGCATGCTCCACTGCTTCTTTTGGACAACAACTGCCTGCATCCAAGGCCAACTATGAACTGGCAGCAAGGTTCTCCCCCAAAAAATTGGAGAAAATGCTCTTCTCTACTGCCGTAGAACCTCGCTGGATGAAGGGAGGGGTAAAATTCTGGTATACCTATGAAACCACTTCAGGTAAAAAATGGTATGTAGTTGATCCCATAAAGATGACAAAACAGCCCATGTTTGACAATGACAAGCTGGCTGCATCCATCACAAAAATCGTCAAGGATCCATTTGACGGCAAGCACCTTTCACTGGATAACCTCAAATTTGTAAAGGATGAAAACTGGATACAGTTTGAAGTGAAAAGTACACAAGATGTTGAGAAAAAGGATACCACCAAAAAAGGACCATCCACCAAAGAAAAGAAGGTTTTCTATTTCCAATACAATATCACTGTAGACTCACTGGTTGAATTGAAAGACCACAAGAAACCAACGCAAAAGCCTTCCTGGGCCAACGTTTCACCCGATCAACAATGGGTAATTTTTGCGAGGGATTTCAACCTGTACAGGATGGATTCTGCAAACCTGAGAAAGGCAATGGCAAAAGAGGATGATAGTACCATCGTGGAAGAAAAGCTGACCACCGATGGGATTGAAAATTATGGATTTGGAGAGTCATACGGTGAGACCAACAATGAAAAACTTGCCAACCGCAAAAAGAGAAAATTTGCAGGGGTGATGTGGTCTCCGAATTCAAAACATTTTGTGGTCACAAGAACCGACAGCAGGAGTGTAAAAGACCTTTGGGTGATCAACAGTATCGCCGAGCCACGCCCGACCCTGGAAACCTATAAATATCATATGCCTGGAGAAAAAGAAGCTCCTGTCAGGGAGATGATGGTTTTTGATATGGCTGCCAAAAAAATGGAAAAAATTGATGTTTCCGAATTCAAGGACCAGGAGCTTGGGATCTGGTCTGCCAATGTTGAAAAAAGGGCACGCGAAAATGAGCACCGTCCAATGATTTGGATGGGAGATGACAACAGGTTTTATTTCAGCAGAACAAGCCGAGACCTCAAAAGAATTGATGTTTGTGCTCTTGAACTTGCGTCAAAACAAGTCAGGGTGCTGGTGGAGGAGAGGATGAATACCTATCTAGAACTGCGCAAACCACTGTTCTTCAACAATGGAAAGGAATTCATTCATTGGAGCGAACGTGACGGGTGGGGGCATCTCTATCTTTATGATTCTTCAGGTAAAATGAAGTCACAAATCACAGCTGGTCCATGGCATGTTGAGGAGATTGAAGATATTGATGAGAAGACAAGAACCCTTTATTTTACTGCCAATGGCAAAGAGGCCGGAGAAGACCCATACTATCTGCATCTGTATAGAACAACACTGGATGGCAGTGGTTTGAAATTGCTCAACCCGGGAGATCAAGACCACAGTGCAAACCTGGATGATACCAAGCGTTTCTTTGTCGATAATTATTCTAGGGTTAATACTGCACCGATTGCTGCATTGTTTGATGTTACCGGAAAGAAAATCATGGATCTTGAAAAAGCGGATCTTTCAGCGCTTGTGCATGCTGGCTACAAATTTCCTGAACCATTTGTTGCCAAGGCCGATGATGGCATCACTGACCTCTATGGTGTGGTATACAAGCCCTTTGATTTTGATTCGACAAAGAAATACCCAGTTATCGCTTACGTCTATCCCGGACCCCAAACAGAGGCAGTAAACAAAGCATTTGGAAGAGCGATGGATCGTGTAGACAGGCTGGCCCAGTTTGGTTTTATTGTAGTGACTTTGGGCAACAGGGGTGGTCACCCTTCAAGGTCCAAATGGTACCATAATTATGGTTACGGCAACCTGCGCGACTATGGATTGGCTGACAAGAAAACAGTCATTGAGCAACTTGGGCAGCGGTTCAGTTACATGGATATCAATCGTGTCGGCATCCACGGACATTCCGGTGGAGGGTTCATGTCTACCGCTGCAATGTTGGTCTATCCTGATTTCTTTAAAGTGGCTGTTTCTTCGGCAGGTAACCACGAAAACAATATTTACAACAGGTGGTGGAGCGAGAAACACCATGGTGTGCGGGAACAGGTCTCTGAAAAAGGGGATACCAGTTTTCTGTACGCAATTGAAAAAAATTCAGAACTGGCTAAAAATCTAAAAGGCCATTTGATGCTATCACACGGTGATATTGACAACAATGTCCATCCCGCCAATACCATTCGCATGGCCAATGCGTTGATCAAGGCCAACAAGCGGTTTGATCTGGTCTTGCTGCCCGGGCAAAGACATGGCTATGGCGATATGACAGAGTATTTTTTCTGGCAGATGGGGGATTATTTCAGCAAATGGTTGTTGGGAGATTTTTCACAACCGGTTGATATGATGGAAATGAACCGAGAAATTCAACAGACAGGAAACAAAAAATAATGTTCCCTTTTCAGGTTGTATTTTTGCATGGATGAAATGCAGGATCATATTCGTTTTGGGGTTGGCCACCATGATGCCGTCATTGCTTTTCGGACAGCTGAAAGACACCACTATCAGTGATCAAGGCCGGCAGGTAACCCTTTCGCCAGTTGTGATCAGGAGTGGAACCAATGTGTCAGGCTTCATCAAGCGTGTTGAAAACGATACCACCTTTTACAAGGCGTTCAAAAACCTGAGGGTGCTGAATTATTCCTCCTTGAATGATGTGCGGATGTTTGATAGAAAGGGTAAGGTGGAAGCCAGTCTGCTCAGCAAAACAAGGCAATGGGCTTCAAGATCCTGTCGTGTTACCAAGGTCATGGAAGAAAAGACAACGGGTGATTTTTACTCCGCCCGCGGCGATTACAATTACTATACTGCTGAGCTCTATTCATCACTTTTTTTCTCAAAAGATACGGTCTGTGGACAATCCAATGTCATTCGGGACATCAACCTGAACCTCAAGGGGAAGAAAGGTTTGGACAAGCACAAAGAACAGCTGAAGATGTTGTTTTTCAATCCTGGAAAGGATATTCCAGGTATTCCCTTGATGGGTGACAAGGTCAAGGTCTTTGACAAGAACCATTCTGATCTGTATGATTTCAGTATTGATATCCAGGAGTACAAAGGCAAGCCGGCCTATCTTTTTGTGTTGAAGATCAAGGATGGGTTGGTCTTCTACAAAAAAGATGATGTGGTCATCGATGAAATGACCACATGGTTCAATTATGACAGTTTCGAAGTGATGGCACGCAATTACAGCATGAGCTACAATGCGGGGGTATACAAATTCAATGTTTCCATGCAGGTGGAAATCGGCAAGATTGGCAAATACCTATATCCCAAAGTAATCCGCTACGATGGCAATTGGGGGGTACTGATCAAAGGAAAAGAGCGTGGATTGTTCACTGCAACCATCTACGATCTTGACGTCAACTGAGCATTATTTGAATACCCTCTCCATTTCTGGATAACTGCTTTCATGTCATCCGCCAATTCACTTTCAAAAAGCATTTCCTCTCCCGTGGCCGGGTGAATGAACCCAAGGGTTTTTGCATGCAATGCTTGTCTTTTGCAGAGATCAAAGCAATTGTCAACAAACTGCTTGTATTTTGTGAAAACAGTTCCTTTGACCACCCTGTCTCCACCATACACATCATCATTAAAAAGTGGATGGCCGCGGTGTTGCATGTGTACCCTGATCTGATGGGTTCTTCCTGTTTCTAATCTGCATTCAACAAGGCTTACATATTTGAGGTCTTCCAATACAGTATAATGGGTAATGGCATGCTTCCCCTGGTCTCCATCCGGAAATACATCCATCAATTTTCTGAACCTGGGATGTCTTCCTATGTTGCCCTCAATGGTGCCTTCCACTTCATCAAAATTCCCCCAAACCAGGGCCATGTATCTTCTTTTGACAGTATGGTCAAAGAATTGCTTTGCCAGCTTCACAGCAGCCAGCTCTGACTTGGCCAGTACAATCAGGCCGGTTGTGTTTTTATCTATCCTGTGCACCATGCCAAACCTGGGTAGTTTGGTTTCATATCTTCGTATACAATGTTCAAAGGCAGTTTTTCAGGGATGATCTCATAAGTAACAGGGTCAGTGTCTGAGTAAAAAATGATCTGGTCTGCCGGCTTGACCTTGTAGTTTGCCTTGATGGGTTGGTTGTTGACAAGCACCATGCCATTGTCAATGGCCCGCTGGATCTTGTTCCTGGAAGTATTGACCACCCTGTTCAAAAGAAATTTATCTATTCTAAGGGGTTCCTGGCCTTTGTCCACTTCAATGGCCAGTCTTTCATACAATTCTTCTGATCCTTGCTCAACGATATCCTCACCCATCATTTCATTGCTGTTCTCCTGCGGCATAAAGCGTATTTTTGCAAAGTTAACGTGTTTGTACACCAATTGAAAGAAGATGAAGCAAGAGGTTAATGTCAGGGACTTGGGAGTCATTGAATATGGCGAAGCATGGCGCTTCCAAGACAGCTTGTTGCTGGAGAACACTGCCAAAAAGATAAAGCTTGCCAAGGGAGAGGAAGCAGTTGAAACCATCCACTACTTGCTTTTTTGTGAGCATCCACCCGTGTATACCCTTGGGAAAAGTGGCAAGGAAGAACATGTATTGATCAGCAAAGAGGAATTGGCCAAAAGGAATATTGGCTATTATCCTACCAACAGGGGTGGTGACATCACTTTTCATGGTCCTGGCCAGGTGGTAGGATATCCTATCATTGACCTAGAAAAATTCTTCACTGATATTGGCAGGTACCTCAGGTGCCTTGAGGATGTCATCATCCTTACTTTGGCCCATTATGGTTTGAAAGGAGACAGGAGTCCAGGGGAAACTGGTGTTTGGTTAGACCCTACGAATAAAATGATGGCAAGAAAGATTTGTGCGATGGGGGTCCGTTGCAGCAGATGGGTTACCATGCATGGATTCGCGCTGAACGTGAATACTGACCTCAATTATTTCAGTTCCATTGTTCCTTGCGGTATTCCCGATAAACAAGTTACCTCTCTACAGAAAGAACTGGGAAGGGAAGTGGCAATGGCAGATGTAAAAGAACTGATCATGAAAAACTTTGAACAGGTGTTTCAGTGTAGCATCATTTTCCCTCAGGAGGGATGAAAAACTTGTTTTGCTCCCTTAATTTTTCGTTTTCATATAGATCGTATTTGAACCATCCACTGTGCAGAAAATTGGAACGGTCTATCAAGAGCTGGGGTTCCTTGATATTTTTCATGTGAAAAATAGGCGTACCATCTTCCATGAAAACACGAAGAGTGAATTTCTTTTTGTTCGCATCTGGTAGGGCGATGATGAGGTTCCCTTCAATATTGGTGAATATAAGCCCTGATGGGCTGAATACGTTTTCATTGATATTGTCCTCAATTTTTCCAGATATTTGAATGACCGTAGCTGTTTCCCTTTTTATTTTCAGGGCTTTGTCAGGAGTCAGACCAGGCATGGCATTTGCATGATTGGTATCATTGACCAATTGATTTACAGGTGCTATCATCGGTACACTGCGGGAATTCAATGAAGAATCTCTAGCAGGTTTTTGGGCAGCAGTAAAAAGATACCTTCCTCCAGGGTTGACATAATAAATCCTGTAGTAACTATTTGCCACTCCTGGCTTTTTATCAACATAGCCATTGGAAACTGATGTGGGATCTGGCATGGAGACGATTGATCTAAATCCACTTAGAGAATCAACAGATCGTTGGATGATCAATTGTGTCAGCTCTGGATGAGGATTGAGCCATCCAATGATCACCATCCCATTTCTTTCTTTCACAGTAAAATGCGGAAGACTATCCTCTGCTTTTGACGACGCCAACAAAAGCAGGGAAGAAATGAAAACGATTAATGATTTTTTTCGTTTTGGTTTGTTCATAGGTTACAAAGGTAATCCCCC
>JAJTFY010000160.1 GCA_021299175.1 Chitinophagaceae bacterium | reverse complement strand
GGTATTGATACACTGGTGTTGTAATTCTTGCTCAACCTATCGCAATGACCGCAGGAACTGAAGACTCAGGGGCAGTTGTGCCATCACCCTTGTAGATTCATCTTCAATAAAATAATGCTTCACTGAAGTTTTTTTCGCGGCCTTCATGACTGCCTTGATGTTGACATCTCCTTTTCCCAACACCACATTTGTTTCTTCATCTGCTGCGCCGGTATCATTGCATACTGTGCCATGTTCACGGTCTTTGAGGTGCATGAGCAGAAACCTGGATGGGTATTTTTTCAACAAGGCGACAGGATCAGCACAGCCTTGTTTTGCCCAATAAACATCGAGTTCATAATTGATGTAGGCTGGATTTGTTTGTTCAACAAGACGATCAAACAAGGTGCCGTTTCCATCAGGCCTGAATTCAAATCCATGGGGATGATAGCAGAATTGGAGTCCATTCTCCTTTAAAATTTTCCCTGCCCTGTTGAATTTTGCCGCAGCTTCTTCAACATCCTTTATGCCAAATGCATTGCCATTGTGGTCTATCGCAAAGCATACAACATACGTGGCGCCCAGCGTTTTTGCTTTTTGTATGACAGGTGTAAGGTCCTTGTCCAGATCCTTGTAACCGACGCCAATGCTCACCATTTTGTATCCCATCTGGTCGAGCATTTTCTTGTAGCTCATGATATCCATGCCATAGAGTTCTCCTCCTTCCAATTCCATGATGCCCATTTTCCTTACTTTTTCCAAACTGCCTTTCAGGTCTGTTTTCACTTCATTCCTGATGGAATAGAGCTGCAGTCCAATTTCCTGTGCACCTGCAAAAAAAACAGTGGAGCATAGCATGGCAATCGAAAGCATTAACTTTTTCATCTGTATGGTTTTATTTTTTAGCATTTTGATTTAACTCATTAACCAGTTGATTGTACCCGTGATACAAATAAAGTGCACCATAGGTCCAATTGGGACTTTCAAGGCCAGGATAATTGAAACGGTCCATCATCAGCGCCACATAGCGAAAAGGATATCCTTCAGGCATTTGAACCACATTGGGCCAGACCCTCGAGCCAGATGTTTCATCCCATGGCGGAAGATCCATCTTCAGTGTACCAGCTTCTTTTAGATGCTACAGGTCCAGCAATTTTGGTATAGCCTTTGTTCCAGTTGTCAGACTCCAACATGATGGCTTTGTATCCATTTTCATTGGTGCAGGTCAGCATTCGCCATTTCTTTGCTTTTGCATCAAACAAAATATGCGGGTCCTCGTAATCACCTACCATGCCAAAGGGTGTTGCCCGCATGATGGAAAAACCAAAGCGAGGATCCTTCTTGCTTTCTATGGTGAGCAATTGTTTTTTCTCTTTCTTGTTGGCAAAGGCGCTGAAACCGGTTGTCAGACCACGCCAAATGCTGTCTTTCCGATCGAAATATACATGTGATGCTACTTCATTCCTGAGCAATCCATCTTGTCTATCAAATACAATCACCCCTTCCATCTTGATGTCAAATACAGAAGGACTCATGCTGAAAACGCCTTGCATGGGATGGGGTAAACCGCGCCCCCTGATGGTCATGGTATACCATAGCCTTCCTTTATCAAGCAAGGGATCACCATTTTCATAGGTGATGGCACGGATGTCGGCCAGTCCTGTTCCAGAGCTGAGCGAAGACTCAATTTTTTCAAGTGCGACTTTCCCCTTTTCAAGGGATACAAAAAGCCTGGACTGGAATGTATTGATGCAGTCAACTTTTCTGAGATCAAGGTACTCGCTGATTTCACATTGCGCAACAGGTTTTGGGAGGTCATTGTTTTGCAGATACAATACCAATCCGCTTCCCAGCATTTGCAGGATGATTTTTCCTTTGATGCTATTTTTTTCACCAGCCTTGAGGGCAATCGATTTTTCTACAATGGTTATGGAATCCTTGACAATCCTGATCCTTGTATCCACCATGTGTTGATCATCAAAAACTGTGGTGATGATGCACTGGTTTTTTTGGTCTACATCCGAAAATTCAAATCCGATTTCACCATTTCCTTTGCAACTGTCCAATTCAATGATATAAGTAGCAAAAGGGTTGAAGCCTCCAAACCAAATGGCTGTGGTCGATCTTTTTTCTGATTGCAAAGACAATCGATGACCAGATGTTTGTATGGTTGCATGATCTGCATTGCGATGCGCAGTAGGGTACATGACGGGCATCCCAATGATTTCGTTGGGATGCAATGCCGACAAGGGAATGGACAATTCCTTATCGAACAAAAACCTTCTCACTGCCTTTCTTGTGAATTGAATTCCATCTGGTCTAACCTCTTGCTGGGCCATCAATGGATTCCATGCCATCATGCCATAGAATAACAAAAAGCAAAGTGATTTCAAATGGACATTGGCTCTTCTCATGGGTGCATTTTATTGACCGGGCATGTATTGCTTTTCCATGTTCTTCAGAACATCTTCCTTGTAAAACAATACATCCTTGAACTGCCCTTTGGTATACATTTCTGCCTGGTCTTTGAAATGCTTTGATGCAGGATCTCCGCTTTCTCCACCGGCCAACAATGATTTAGCTTTTATCCTTTTGCCAAATTCAACAGCACAGATAAAACTGTTTCCGCCATACCCGTAGCGTTTTTTTGTGCCTTCGGATGTGCGGGAATTGAAGGAAGGAAGACTGCCCCAGGCTGAAGAAGCAAAGGGGGATGGAATGCTGGGCTGGTTGTCATCAAACTTCGATTTCATGGCATTGCTGATGCGTTGAAAACGATTGACCTCGCCCCAGGTGATTTCCCAGGTGCCATAATCGGCCTTCAATTTTTTCAAGGTCTCGATCAGAAAACTGATCTTGGTGGCATCGGGCATTTCCTTCAACATGCGTGGCAATTCAAAGGGAAGATCGATGGGTGCTTTTTTTCCTCTTGTCAAATAAGGGACAACACGCTCAGCCCAATGGATGGCAACGGTAGTGGCTACTGAATTGGCTGCCGATCTTCGGTCCCAGGCATTGAGTAGGTTGATGGCCTTGGTTATGTCAGGCTTGATGTCATCTGCAATGGCTGTTCTGTTGGCACTGATCAGTGATGGCAACAAAACATCGAATGCAGCAAGATAGGTGTCGTATCCTGCAGCAATCAGGCTGTTGATATCGTATTTCTCACGACTACCCAAAACTTTGACCGCATTGATGCCGCGAAAGTTTTCAGGGTCTGGTGCCATGTAGCTGGGATATTTTTTTTTGGAGATGCTTCCATTTCCTGCAACAGTAAAGGGTGTGGCGTTGCAGTTCTGCAACCAGCCATTGGTAGGGTTGTAAAGATGAACTGTTTCATCAACGGTATGCAAGCCCTTCCAGTCTGTGGCAGCGGTTGATCCATCCACGGGATTGTTCCAGTCAATATTGGCATCGCGCTTGGGCATGAAATTGCCATGCCAGTAAGCGATGTTTCCCTGGTCGTCAGCATAGACCGTATTGTTGGAAACATTTTCACGCAGGTCCATGATGGATTTGAATTCGGCAAAGGTTTTTGCTTTGGTCCTGCTCCAGGATTGTATCAATCCATTGAGCGATCGGTTGTTGGACTGCATGCTGATCCATTTGTCTTCTTGCATCGCCATCACAGGTCCGTGGTGTGTGGCATAGACCTTGAATTCTTTCTTGGCCATGCTGCCATTGGCCGTTTTGTAGGCAATGGTTGTTGATTGAATTTTTACAGGGCGAAGTTGTTTTTCGTACTGATAGAAGAGTCCGTCCTTGTTCTTGATGATGGTTTCTTCATATAGGTCAGCCACATCAGCCTGGCTCGATGTATGCATCCAACCACAATGTTCATTGAATCCCTGGTATACAAAAAATTGTCCCCAGGTAACAGCGCCATAAGCATTGAGTCCTTCCTCACTCACCATGTGCACTTCAGGACGGAAATAAAAAGTGACATGCGGATTGATGTACAGCATGGGATTCCCTGAAACGCTTCGTGATGGTGCAATGGCAAAACCATTGGAGCCACTGAGCTGTTCAGGATCTTTCTTTTTCAGTGAAGCAAGATCTGTTGACATCCCTGCGTAAAACTTCTTGATATCGTTGGCAGTAAGGTCACTGGTTTGAATAGCCGAGATGCTGCCATCCGTATAGGTCAATGGATACCAGGGTTTGAATTCGCGCAGGAGTGCTGGTTTTACTTTTGGATTTTTGTAGAGATAATAATTCACCCCATCCGCAAATGCATTGAGTAATTTTTTCATCCATTCCGGACTGTTCTCATAATCCTTTACGGATGCTGCTGAGTCAATCACCATTTTCACGAGCAGGTCTTCATAAACAGTTTGCTCTCCATTGATCTCACTGGTTCTTCCCAACATGGTGATATAATTCATTTCCACCCGCTGAAAATCATCTTCACACTGTGCGTACAACAATCCGAAAACACAGTCAGCATCTGATTTTCCATAGATGTGCGGAATGCCCCATTTGTCGCGGATGATG
>JAJTFY010000159.1 GCA_021299175.1 Chitinophagaceae bacterium | reverse complement strand
GTATGAATGCCCAACCAATATTCAGCACACGGTTGTTCATTGGGTGTTTGCTGAAATAACGATGGGATATAGGTATTTCCACCCCAAGTATAGTGTTGAATTCTCCCTTTTAAGCTGTGCATTCCTCAAAGATTTAATAAAAGACTGTTGGAATTTTGAAGAGGATTTTCCTCTACGAACACAAAGTTATATCAATAAGGCATCATGGCAAGGCACAATGAAACGGGAAAACTGGGAGAACAATTGGCCCGCAACTGGGTTGAAAGCAATGGCTATAGCATACGAAACCAAAACTGGAGATATGGCCATTGGGAGATTGATCTTGTTGTATCCAAGGCAGGCAGGTTGCATTTCTTTGAAGTAAAAACGTATTTCATTTCAGCAGGAACTGCCTACATCAGGATCAACAGAGGATTCAAATGGGTTCAATATGACATCCTCTCCATCAGCCTGGATGAGCATGATCAACCAACATTTTTTTTGATAGAGGATGTATATTTCTGATGCTTTACTTCAGCAGTGCTGCCAGCTTGGATTGCAGCTCTTCTCCCCTTAGGTTTTTGGCAATGATCAGGCCATTGGGATCCACCAGATAATTCTGCGGAATGCTTTGAACCTTGTATTGCACTGCAACGGCATTGCTCCAGAACTTGAGATCGCTGACCTGGGTCCAGGCCAGGTTATCCGCCTTGATGGCCTCAAGCCATTTGTCTTTGGCCCGATCAAGTGAAACACCAAGGACCGTGAAATTTTTTGACTTGAATTTATTGTAAGCACTGACCACATTGGGATTTTCCTGGCGGCAAGGCCCACACCAGCTGGCCCAAAAATCAATCAGTACATATTTGCCTTTAAAGGAGGATAGTTTCACATCTTTCCCGTCAACATCCTGTTGCGTGAAATCAGGTGCAGGACTACCTATCGCGCCAAACCTGGCATCGGCAACCACCTTGATGGCGGTCCTTCCAAAATAGTTTTCTTTCGCGGCAGGAGCAATCTTGCTCAGCCTGGCATCCAACACATTGGGGTCATCATTGAGTTGCATCATGACCAACAAAACGAATGGTGAAACAGGTGATGCTGAATGATCGCCAATGAATTTATCCGTTTGCTTATTTACTTCTGCAACCACATCAGCATAGTTCTTTTTGAGAGGAAGATTTTCAGTGGTAGGATTCTGGTTCAGTTGTTGGGCATATGAACTGAGCTTTGCAAAAAGTGGATTGAACGTATTGTTGAACACTACAAAATCATCATGGCTTTTGGATCCTGTCACTTTTGCATTTTGAAGCACAGCAAACTCACCTTCAACATTTATGGATGATGCATCCAAAAAAATGAACATTTTTTGTTGGCCATTCTTTGCAGCAAGTTGATAAAGCCCTGGCTCTTTCAGCTTTCCAGCCACCTGAAACTGGTCTCCTTTTGAAACAAAGGTGGCCAAAGGTTCCGGACCGAGTTCTTCATTCTTCAGCACCAGTTCAGTCTTGTCTGGCATCCCTTTTAATATTCCTTTGATAGAATAATTGCTCTCTTGGGCAAAGACCAATACCGGGATCATCAACAATATGGAGAAGATTTTTTTCATTTTCTATGTCTTTGTTTCAAAATTTCTTTTACCTGTGCTAAATTAAACCCTTTGCTGTTAAGCAAAAGCAAATAGTGAAAAAGCAGATCGGCTGACTCGTTCAAAAATTTATCATCGTCGTTATCCTTGGCTTCGATCACCACTTCCACAGCCTCTTCACCCACTTTCTGGGCTATTTTATTGATCCCTTTTTTGAACAGCGACCGTATGTAGGAATTTTCATCTTCACTGTTTTTCCTCAGTTCAATGATGCCCTCCAGGTGGAGCAAGAAGTCTTCACTGTCATTGACCTCGTCCCAGCAGGTATCTGCACCGGTATGGCATACAGGACCGGCAGGTTTGACCTTGAACAGCAGGGCATCCTGGTCGCAATCCAGGGCATATGATTTCAGATAGAGAAAGTTACCGCTCTCCTCGCCTTTCGTCCAAAGACGGCCCTTGGAACGACTGAAAAAACAGATTTTTCCGGAAGACATGGTTTCATTGAATGCCTCCATGTTCATGTATCCCAGCATCAATACTTTTTGGGTATCCACATCCTGTATGATGGCAGGCATCAGTCCATCTGCAAATTTGTTGAAATCCATGTTCTGCTCCATTTCTTTGTAAAATTAGTCAATATCCCGTTCATCTTACCGGAATACCCTTTTGGCTGAGGTATGATTTGAGTTCGGGGATGGATACCTCGCGAAAATGAAAAATGCTGGCAGCCAAAGCGGCGTCTGCATGTCCATCCAAAATATCGGCAAAATGTTCTGGGACTCCGCCACCACCAGACGCGATGACAGGCACGTTGACTGACCGTGAAACCAATCCTGTTATGTCCTTGGCAAATCCAGCCTTTGTTCCGTCATGGTCCATCGAAGTCAAGAGAATTTCTCCTGCGCCTCTTTGCACACCTTCGATTGCCCAATCCAGGCATTTTTTATCGGTTGCCAGTCGGCCTCCATTCAAGTAAACATACCATTCTCCATCCTCCCCTTTTTTGGCATCAATGGCCAACACCACACATTGGCTTCCAAATTCAGCAGCAAGGCGGTTGATCAGCTCGGGATCTTTAAACGCAGCAGTGTTGACTGAGATCTTGTCTGCCCCGCTATCCAGCAAAACACGAACATCTTCTACAGAAGAGATGCCTCCACCCACCGTAAAAGGAATATTGATCCTGTGGGCGATGCGATCTACCAATGCTGCCAGTGTTTTCCTTTTCTCATTTGTTGCGGTGATGTCCAGGAAGACTAGTTCATCCGCCCCTTGTTCGGCATACAATGCCGCCAATTCAACAGGATCTCCTGCATCGCGCAGGTCAACAAAATTCGTGCCCTTTACAGTACGACCGTCTTTGATGTCTAAGCAGGGTATGATGCGCTTTGTGAGCATTTAATGTGTGGTTGATTGGATAAATGTTTTCAATGCCTCCATCGAAATCCTGTTCTCGTAAATGGCTTTCCCAATGATGGCTGCATCGCAGCCTGCCGCTGAAAGGTCATGGAGATCTTCCATGTTGGACACTCCGCCGCTGGCAATCAAAAACACATCGGGAAACTGTTGTTTGATTTTGGCATACAAAGCGGTAGAAGGACCTTCCAAACGCCCGTCTTTGCTGATGTCGGTACAAAATACATTCCTGATGCCCATTTCCATGTAGGATGCAATATATGGCATCAAATGGATGGTTGATTGTTCAAACCAGCCACTGACCATGATCACTTCATCTTTTACATCCGCCCCCAGCATGAAACGGGAAGGCCCGAAACTGTCAATCCATTCCCTGAAGACTTCGGGTTGTTTTGCTGCAATGCTTCCAACAGTAACGTATTCAATTCTCATGGCGATGATTCGCTCAACTTCTTCTCGGGTCTTCACCCCGCCTCCAAAATCAACAATGGTAATCGCCTTCGGTAAGCCGAACACATTTACCATCAATGATGTCTATGGCAGGAATGATTTGCATCCTTAGATGATATTTAAAAAGTTCTTGATGATGGTTGATCCAACTTCCGCACTTTTTTCTGGATGAAACTGGACGCCATAATAATTCCTGGTCTGCAATGCTGCACTGAACCCACCACAATAATCTGTTGTGGCAATGGTATGGTTGCCCAGACTTGCATAATAGCTATGGACAAAATAACAATGGCTGTTTTCGGGAACACCATTGAACAAGGGAGACTTCAAACCATGGATGGTATTCCAGCCGATCTGGGGTATTTTTTGTGCTGATGTGTGGGCAACAAATCGCTTTACTTTTTCCTGAAAAATATCCAAACAAGGGGTATCATTTTCTTCAGAATGCGCACACATCAGCTGCATGCCCAGACAAATCCCAAGGAATGGTTGTTTCGCTTCCAGGATCACCTTGTCCAATGCTCTTTCTTTGAGGTAGGCCATGGCAGAACTCGCTTCCCCTACGCCAGGAAAAATGATCCGGTCAGCAGACAAAATTTCTACAGGATCGTCTGTTAGCAAGGGTTCTACGCCCAATCGCTCCAAAGCGAATTGAACCGATCGCACGTTGCCTGCATTGTATTTGATGATGACAAGTTTCATGGATTTAGTTTAGGACAGCACTGATAAAGTCCTGTGTGGCCGATGCAGGATTTTCTCCCGCAGATATCGCTTTGATGAAAGCAGAGCCGATGATGGCGCCATTGGCAAATGGGGCCACTGCGCCAAAGGTCTCTTTGTCTTTGATGCCAAAACCTACCAGCACCGGGTTGGTCAACTCATAGGATCTAAGCCTTTTGAGATAAGCGATGACATCATCAAAATTCTTTTCCTTTCCTGTAGTGGAAGAGGAGGAAACCGCATACAGGAATCCGGAGCTGAGTCCATCCAGTTTGCGAACCCTTTCTTCACTGGTTTCAGGAGTAACCAGGAAGATAAAATCAAGTGCATGCTTTTTCACTATGGCACCATGCGATTGTTCAAATTCCAGAGGAGGAAGATCTGGCAGAATGAGTCCATCGATACCTACTGCGGCAGCATCTGCACAGAATTTTTCAAATCCATATTGTAAAACAGGATTCATGTACCCCATGAAGACCACGGGCACATGGATCTTCTCACGAAAACCTTTCAGCTGTTCAAAAAGTTGGGCAATGGTCATGCCATTGTCCAAAGCAATCAAGCTGCTCTCCTGGATCACAGGACCATCAGCAAGCGGATCGCTGTAGGGCATACCCAGTTCAATCAGGTCAACACCGGCATCTTGCAAGGCTGACATGATTTCCAAAGTGCTTTCAAGAGTAGGATACCCTGCGGTAAAATATACATTCAGGACATTCTCTTTTTTTCGCTCAAACAAATCTTTGATTCTGCTCATATCCCAACTCGTTTATTGTTCATTCATTGCATTCATGTACGTACCTAGGTCTTTATCGCCCCTTCCACTCAGACAGATTACTGAAACCTCGTCTTTTTTCATTCCCAATTGGCCCAGCACGGCAAAAGCATGGGCGGTTTCCAAAGCAGGAATAATGCCTTCAATCCTCGAAATTTCAAATGCCCATTTCAAGGCTTCTTCATCTGTAGCACTCATAAAGATGGCACGGCCGCTTGCAAAGAGATTGGCATGCATGGGGCCAATACCAGGATAATCCAACCCTGCTGAAATGCTGTGTGGCTCCACCACTTGGCCGTCTGGTGTTTGCATCACAATGCTTTTGCTGCCATGCAGAATGCCAGGAACACCCAGCTGTGTGGTTGCTGCGCTCATGCCCGTATGTACACCATGGCCTGCTGCTTCAACCGCAACAATATCAACCCCTGGTTCATCCAAAAAATGATAAAATGCACCCGCGGCATTGCTTCCACCACCAACACAAGCGATGACACGTTTTGGAAGTTCAGACCCCGTTTTATCCAGCAACTGTGAGCGCATTTCTTTGCTGATGACCGACTGGAACCTAGAAACCATGTCCGGATAAGGGTGTGGCCCTACAACCGATCCAATGATATAATGGGTATCGGTTGGATTGTTGATCCAATCACGGATCGCTTCATTGGTGGCATCTTTCAGGGTCTTGCTTCCGCTGGTGGCCGGCACCACTTTGGCACCCAGCATTTTCATCCTGGCCACATTGGGTGCCTGTCGTTGGATATCTTTCTCGCCCATGTAAACGATGCACTCAATGCCTTTCAATGCACAAACGGTAGCAGTGGCAACCCCATGTTGCCCGGCACCGGTTTCTGCTATGATTCTTTTTTTACCCAG
>JAJTFY010000158.1 GCA_021299175.1 Chitinophagaceae bacterium | reverse complement strand
TTCACTTGAAATGAAAATCGGTGATCCCCTTTGGACTTTGTGTTATTTCTGTTCAGAATGATCCTTGTAATCTTTTTCCCATCCCATTTCTTGTCGAAACTTTCGTATTCCATCCCCTCAAAAGAAGGTATTTCTGTTGTTACAGTCCATTTTTTTGCGTCATAATCCAATGCCAATTTGTTTCCTTTGGCATCACTGAACAAAACCTTTCCGGGAACATTGGTATCAACAGCACAGACGGTCATGAATATCTGTTGCAATGAAACGGGGTTCGCCTTGAACTGGTAATCCTCATTGATTTCCACCGTTTCTCTTTCCCTGTTGAGCCTCACGGTCCTGTTCCAGCGTTCAATGCCTGCACTGTCCGGATAGGCCGATGCAATATCCATGGTAAGGGATGATTCCTTTTCATTGACAATGCTTTTGACGGACTTTGCTTCAAACTCCCGTCCAGCCTGTTGCCCAACCCCATTGATGATGGGAAGATTATGGTACTGTGATTGGGTGAACCAGAGTTCATAGCGCTGGCTTGAAAATGTTCTGGCCGTATAATTGCCGCGGCCTGCATCGATGATCATGGGTTCCCCTTTCACATAGATGATGAAATCACCCACATCGTTGTGGTTATGGCTTTCTGCATTGTGGCCTCCGTGGGTGGCCAGGAACAATCCTTTTTCCGTTCTAGCCGTCAGGATTTGAATGTCGCTGATCCAGGCACTGGTAGGGTCCTTGAATTTACTTGGGCTTGTATCAATATTTTTGAGGTTGAGCAGGGAGCCGAGGTGGCGCATCCTCATACCCGTCGAACCTCCTGGCTTGGAGGGATAGTTTTGCTGTGCCCATTTTCCGAACTCCATCATGGTGGTATCATTGATGTCCTTTCCAAAGCGGTAGAGCAACATGCCGCTGGGTGTTAGTGTTGGATCGGCATCAGCAAAATTCACAAAATAGTTTCCTGCAATATGGGTGTTGGTGATATAGGTCGCCATTTTTTTGATGAGTTCATTGCCATAAATATTGATGGCACCATTGGATGCATTGTGCAGCAATTCAAGGCAATCGTAAACGCTGGCCCCTGCAGCAAACCAATAGCTTGGGCCTTCATCACAGCCGCCATCATCACCCAAACTGTTCAGGTAAGCATCCAGTCCTTTCATGGCGGCATTGGTCATGGTAACCCTTCTGACTTCATTGCGTTCCAGCATCAGGCTGCTGAGGATCCAGTTCGACATGATCCAGGGATTCCAGTTGTTCACGGGTGTTGTTCTGCTCATCCACTTGTAACCGTCGCCATATTTCAACATTGGTGTAAACAGCCTTCTGTCCGTTTCATGGTAGATGCGCTTCCTGATCAACGGGTTGATTTTGTCCAGTTTGTCACCCATAAAATAATCTGCCATGGCCATCACAGCTGCAGTCTCCGCCGCAAAAAGGTCCACTGCAGGACGCTCCACATCAGGCAATCCGGTTCCGCCGATATGCGCGGGAACACCCCAAAAACTTTCTTCCTGAGCCTGTCGCCGGTGCGCTTGAAGTCCATGGAAACCGATCCGCTGATGGGCTCAAATTTGTAGGACATGACGCTGGAAGCGCCGTCCACAATGCCTTTCAGCATGCTGTCAGGAACCGCATCCTTCCATTGTTTTGGGGTCAAAGGATAAGGTTTCCATTTGTCTTTTGGGATGATGGATGCAGCAACCTTTTCTGGCGAATAAGTGGTGGCCAGGATATTGCGTTGCGTTACCTGTGCACTGCCCGACAATGCAAAAAGGAGGAAAAGAAAGCTGCTGATAATGCCTGTTGGTTTCATGTGGTTGATTTAATGTTGCGTTATGTTGAAGGGTGCAAACCCAGATCCTTTATAGCCACTGTGTTCAATGATAAAGCTGCTTCCAGCCAGGGGCTCTTCCGCCAGTTGCTCATCCGTCAATCCAACCCTGGCAGAAGTGATGTACATCTCATCCATGTTCTCGCCACCAAAACAGATCGAAGTGACCAATGAAACCGGCAACTGAATGGCATCGATTTTTTCACCGGTGAAAGGGTTCCACCTTGCAACCTGCCATCCTTCCCAGTGTGCAATCCAGAGCATTCCCTCGCTGTCCATGGTCATGCCATCAGGATAGCCTTCTTTGTCGGGAATGCTGATGACCGTGGTCTTGTTGCTGATCTCACCATTGCTGTTGTCATAATCATACCGAACCACTTCCATGGTCGGGGTATCGATGTAATAAAAATATTTCAGGTCTTCGCTCCAGCACAATCCATTGGAAATGGAGACGTTTTCAATCTTTTTGTTGATGTTCAAGTTGCCGTCCATCATGTAAAGGCTTCCTGTGCCAGTTTCACCCGACAGCGACATGCTCCCTGCCCAAAATCTTCCGGCAGGATCTGTTTTGCCATCATTGAAGCGGTTGCCGGGCAGATGTTTTTCAGGATTGCCGATCGCACTGATTTCTCCCTTATTCCTGTTGATAAAAACAAATCCTTCCTGCATTGCTGCAACAATGTTTCCGTCACTGCATAGGGCAAAAGAACCAATCATGCTGGCTGTTGCAATGCTGGTAAATGCGTTGTTATTTCTGTCCAATACATGAATCGCACAGCCCATAATGTCCACCCAAAGAATGGCATTGTTGGCGGCATCCCAGACAGGGCCTTCGCCGAGCATTGACCTGTGGTTGCAGAGAGGAGTGATGTTCATGTTCAATAAGGAGTTGGGCTGACAGCAGTCCAACCGCCATCAATGATCAATGATTGTCCGGTGATATGACGGGCATGGTCTGAAACAAGGAACAAGGCAGCATGCCCAATATCCTCCACTGTTGCTGGCCTTCCCATGGGCGTAATCCTCGACCATGTTTCGATATAGGCCGGGTCAAGCAATGTTCTTTCGGTGAGGGTTGCGCCGGGTGCGATGGTATTGATGTTGATGCTAAAGGATGAAAGTTCCGATACGAGGTTTTTCGCCAGCATTTCAATGGCAGCCTTGCTCATGCCATAAGCGGCAAGGTTCTTGTGTGCCTGGTGTCCGGTCACCGATGAAGTGAAAAGCAAGGATCCACCATGGGCCTGTTTTTTCATCTGGTTAGATGCCGCTTGTGCGAGGTAGAAAGTCCCCCGGAGGTTCACTTCCATCACCCTGTCAAAATCTGCCGCAGGATAGTCGGCAAAATCTCCGAAAAGGGTGATGCCTGCGTTAGCGATGGCAATGTCTACACCACCCCAGTGTGTCGTGCAAGCATCAACCATCGATTGGATGAAAACAGGATCGCTGGAGTCTCCGGGCATGGCCATGCATGTGCCACCATTGTTTACGATTGATGCTGCAGCTGTTTTACACAAGGACTCATCCACATCATTCAAAATCACCCTTGCCCCTTCAGCAGCCAGCATCTCACAGATCTTCAGGCCAATGCCTTGACCGGCACCAGTAATAATCGCTGTTTTGTTTTGAAAAGAAGGTTTTGTTTCCATCTCAAGGCATGTAAAATACATTTTTCAGGGGGATGCTGATCGGGGAGTTGTCATCATTGCATTCCATCATGTCGCGCATGTAGGCCCACCATTTTTTCATTACTGGATGATGTGGCAATTGTTCCATGGCTGTTTCATCTTCCACCCTCAACACCCCAAACAAGTCCAGGGTTTCTTCATCAAGAAAAATAGAATAGTCTGAAATACCCGTTGCATGCAACAGGTCCCTCAGTTCAGGCCATAGCTCATCATGCCGTTTTTTGTATTCCGCGATGTTCCCCGGGTAAAGCTTCATCTTAAAGGCCAGTCTTTTCATGTGCAGTTTTGTGATGGTTGAATTTACGGAATTAATCTTTACGTGTTGTGCTATACATGTGGGCTCAAACAAATCCCCTCCTGTCCAGGAGGGGTGGCACGAAGTAGGCTGCACCGAAGGTGCAGACGAATTCGTGCCGGGGTGGTGGAACTGAATTTTCCACCCAACCAAAGGTTGGTAAGATTTTTTGATAAAATGAGGGCGTTGATTTGTAGTTAGTTATGTTTTCATAAAACCGAAAACAACCGATTTTAAACGATTTCAGGGGGTGTTTTCCTCATTCAGAGTAATATTATAAAATATTTAGTATGTCACTAAAACAAAGATGGTATGGCTAAGTATTCTTGTTGCTTAATTCGTCTGTAAAGTGTTGATTAGTCTTTGGTTTAGAGAATTTATCTTGATTGTACTCTTTTGAACCCCCTTTAGGAATCGACAATGAGTTCCAATTCTTATCGCTCAACATCTTTCCAATAAAAACAATTTGACCAATATGATAAGGATAATGCGAAAGTTGTCTGTTGATTGCTTCTAAAATAGTGTAGCCTTGATTTCTAATATAAATTACTTTAGACAAATCTGAATCAGAAATAGAATTGAGTGCATTAAATAAACAAGACCATCCTTCTTCCCACTTCTCTAATAACTCTTGTCGAGTGCTGATGTCATTTTCAAATTCTTCGTCTCTTTTCCTCCATTCTTTTTCCCCATCTGTAGTTAGAAAATCAATCCAACGAGAAAGCATATTGCCCCATAAGTGTTTTACAATCGTCGCAATACTATTACTCTCACCATTAAACTGATTAAAAAGCTGGTCATCTGTGAGTTGGCCGAATGTTTTTTCACCCAATAATTTATAATATTCAAATTCCTTCTTTGCGCTCAATAAATATTGTAGATTACTCATTTTGTACTTCTACTTTAGACAAGTATTGTTTTTGAAAGATATAAATTACTGTTTCTTAATATTCTTAATCTCTTTCAAATCAGCAATATCCTGGCTTCTGCCTGACGCAGTTTTGTTCTCTATAAATTCTTTTAAACCTATATACTTTACTTCAATCCCATTCACATCCACAAGTAATTTATTTGGAAAAGCATCTTCAAATTTTACACCATCAATCGTATTCAAAATATCAATTCTCAAAGGCGGGTATCCTATTTGTGTAACATAACCTTCTTGCATAAAATCAGAC
>JAJTFY010000157.1 GCA_021299175.1 Chitinophagaceae bacterium | reverse complement strand
GGCCATGAATGTGGGTAATACCGAAACGTTTCTACAGTATGTCAGTAAAGTGGAAGTAGCAGCTGGCATGCAAGTGAATAGATTTGAAGATTATCTGATGGCCCTCAAACGGCGTCATGATTTCTTTGCCGAAATGGGTTGCCGTGTTTCAGACCATGGATTGGAAGAGATCTATGCTGACGAATATACAGCCGAAGAAATCATCATCATTTTTGAACGCCTGCTCAAGGGTGAAACTCTTTGTCTCAAATGCCAGCGCCAGTTCAAATCCGCCATGCTGGTGCATTTTGCAGAGTGGGACCATGAAAAAGGCTGGGTGCAGCAGTTTCATCTTGGTGCGCTCAGGAACAACAATACAAGAAAGCTGAACCAGCTCGGCCCTGATACAGGCTGGGATTCGATTGGCACTTTTGATCAGGGGAAGCCCTTGTCGAAATTCCTGAACGGATTGGATACGCGCGATAAGCTGACCAAGACCATCCTTTACAACCTGAATCCTGCTGACAATGAGGTGATGGCGACCATGGTGGGTAATTTCAATGATGGTACTGTGCCTGGAAAAATACAGTTTGGCTCCGGATGGTGGTTCTTGGACCAAAAAGATGGCATCATCAGGCAATTGAACGCCCTGAGCAACATGGGACTCCTCAGTCGATTCGTTGGAATGCTCACAGATTCCAGAAGTTTCTTATCTTTCCCAAGGCATGAGTATTTCAGAAGAATACTGTGTGATCTGATTGGCACTGAAGTGGAGGAGGGCGAATTGCCCAACGACATTGAATGGCTCGGGAAGATGGTACAGGACATCTGTTATAACAATACGGTCAATTATTTTAATTGGAAACCATAACTGACAACAACCCAACGATTATGTCATCTACAACAAAACCAGGAGGCTACAGATGGACAATCTGTGCTTTGCTTTTCTTTGCAACCACCATCAACTACTTGGACAGGCAAGTACTCAGCTTGTTGAAGCCCATGCTGGAAGATGAGTTTGGATGGACCAACAGTCAGTATGCCAATATTGCTTCTGCCTTCCAGTTTACTTACGCTATATGTCTTCTTTTTGCAGGAAGAATTATCGATAAACTTGGTACCAAGAAAGGATATGCATGGGCCATCATCCTCTGGTCCATTGGTGCGATTGTGCATGCATTGGCGATTCCCATCGGAGAAGTACTTATTTCATCATTGGGATGGATTGGATTGGCTGCTGTGCCGGTTTCAGTGGTGGGTTTCATTTTTTCAAGGGCTGTTTTGGCCGTTGGGGAAGCAGGGAATTTTCCTGCAGCCATCAAGGCAACAGCAGAATATTTCCCCAAAAAAGAAAGGTCATTTGCCACTGGAATTTTTAATTCAGGAACCAATATCGGCGCCATTCTTGCTCCGCTCAGTGTGCCCTGGATTGCCACCAATTATGGATGGGAAACGGCATTCATTGTGATAGGAGCCATTGGTTTCCTTTGGTTGATTTTTTGGTATATGTATTATGAGCCACCCCATCTTCAAAAGAGAATGGGAGAAGCAGAAAGAGCATATATCCTTGCTTCAGATGCTGCAGAGGTTGCCCAGCAGTCAGCCACAAGCAGCCAAAAAGTGAAATGGTCAAGTCTCTTCAAATACAAACAAACATGGGCTTTTTCCATAGGTAAATTTCTGACAGATGGCGTTTGGTGGTTTTTCCTGTTCTGGTTACCGGCCTACCTGAAAGACCAGTATGGCATGACCGGGACAGAAATCATTTTGCCACTGGTCTTGCCCTGATTCCATTGGTTGTTTTGGCTGCCCAGCCCCTTGGAGGCATCAGTTTCTGGATGCCAGTAATCCTGATTGGCATAGGCGCATCTGCCCACCAGGCCTGGAGTGCCAATATCTTTACCACTGTTTCGGACATGTTCCCGCAGAAAGCCATTGGCTCTGTGGTGGGCATTGGAGGAATGGCTGGAGGAATTGGCGGCGTAATTGTTACCAAAGTGGGTGGTGCCTTGTTTGATCATTACAAAGCACTCGGGCATATTGAAACCGGTTATACCATCATGTTTACTTTCTGTGCAACAGCATACCTTGTTGCCTGGGTCATCATGAAATCACTGGTTCCCAAATTCAAGTTGATTACCGACCTCTGATTGGCTTGAACAATCGTTTGCGCAGATTTGATTGATTAACGTCCAAATGAAGGGAAATTTCATCTTCATTGTTTATCTTTAGAATCAATCAACATTCTTTCGCATGAGTTCCCTTCATCCCAAAAGCAGGAGAAAATTTCTCCTCAACAGCGCAGCCGCTGCAGCAGGTTTTTTTATCGTGCCACGCCATGTGCTTGGTAAAGGCTTTATTCCACCCAGTGATCAACTGACCAAAGGCATCATTGGTGTCGGAGGCATGGGACGCAACCATATTGAGTATGCAGGAACCCGCGTAGTTGCCGTCTGTGATGTGGAAAAAAGAAACCTCCTTGCTGCCGAGAAAAGGGTAGGAGGAACCATCAAGAAATTTCATGATCACCGTGAATTGATTGCCCTTCCAGAAGTGGATATTGTACACATCGCTACGCCTCCACACTGGCATGGTATCATGGCGATTGAAGCTGCCAAAGCGGGCAAAGACATCTGGTGCGAAAAGCCCATGACCCGCACCATCGGAGAAGGCAAACGCGTTGTAGAAGCAGTGAAGCAATATGGCAGGATGTTCAGGCTCAATACCTGGTTCCGTTTTGAAGAAAATTTCTACGGAATGAACACCACTGTAAAACCCCTGAAAAAACTGGTAGAATCCGGATTGTTGGGATGGCCGCTCACTGTAACGGTTGGCAAGCAGACCGGATTTGATTGGAAGTTTTACTGGATTGGCAAAACCCTGAAACACTCGACTATGATCGCTGGCTTGGCCCTGCACCCTACAAGCCATACAACGAGCACCGCACCAATCCTACCTTCCGAGGATATTGGGATTATGATGGCGGTGGATTGGGAGACATGGGTCAACATTACCTGGATCCCATCCAATATTTCCTGGGCAAGGATGATACCAGCCCAGTGTTGGTAGAAGTGGATGCAGAACAGCAACATCCAGATGCCTGTGGAACCTTCAGAAAGATTACCTATACCTACGAAGATGGATGCAAGATCATCCTCGATGGAGAAGGCACTGGTCCTGAAGTGCCCTACATCGAAGGCCCTAAGGGTAAATTGTTCAATGGGTTCAAATCAGATATTCCCAACCTGAAAGAAAAAATCGCCTTGATGCCAGATCCGGCGCCTCAGGTCACAAACTTTTTGGATTCGGTCAGGTACAGGACACCATTTGCCCTCAATGAATCCAATGGTCACCGTTCATGTACCATCATCAATATTGGAAAGATTGCCCTACAACTTGGTCGCACCCTGCGTTTTGATCCTGTTGCACAGGTTTTCATCAATGACGATGAAGCCAACAGGATGATCAATCCTCCCATGCGCGCACCCTGGAATATTTAATCTTCAACAGAACATTCATGAAAAAGTTACTCATATCCTTGCTATTTACTTTTGCAATGGTCACCTTGCTTCAGGCCCAAGACAATGCTACAAAGGCGGTGGCTGCATTTCCTTATCAAAAGTCTGCTGATGTGCAGGGCCTACTCTCGTCCATGGAATCATGGGGAAAGGCTGACTGGAAGAAATTGTTGTCCATGTTGGATGATGATTCCTTGAAACTGAAAGCGACTTATGCATTGAATGCATATACCCATCACATCGCATTGAATGCATCAGGAAGGACCAAATTATCTTCCTCCCTCACTTCTTCCATTAAAACTGTAAAAACGGGCTATGCCAAAGACCTGATGATCCAGGAATTGGGTTTATTGGGGGATGCAAATGCCATCAAGTCATTGTCAAAATTATTGAAGGATGAGGTCTATTGTGGAGCTGCTGCCAGGGCATTGGCCACCTTTAAAACGGAGGCGGCAACTGCTGCGCTCAACAAGGCCCTTTCATCTTCAAAAGCCCCCCTTACGCAACATATTCAGGCAGCCATTGACAATGCCAATTTCAAGTTGCCTGTGACAGTGACGTCTTTGCAACCATCGGCATCAACAAAAAACAATACCCAACAATTGCTTGACCTGCAAGACCAAATGGTCACAGCAAAAAATCCGGTTCAGCAAAGAAATATTCTTGCAAAAGCAGATCATCTTTCTGGATTGGGGGCATTGATGTTTGCCGGAAAATATTTGACAGACCCCAACCTCAAGAAACAAGCTGCTTTGATTGTTGCACGCATTGGTCTCAAAGACAAAACCCTATCGGGTAAAGCCGTTAGGGATGTACTTCAACTGGCTCAGCCGCTGATCAGTGGAAAAGATAGTGCCATTTTGGTGAATAAGCTTCGTGCACACCTCAATGCCATGCCTTATGATCATGGATTTGTTTCTCTCTTCAATGGTAAAGACCTGACGGGTTGGAAAGGCCTGGTTGGGAACCCTGTATCCAGGTCTAAAATGTCTGAGCAGGAATTGCTCCTTGCTGAAGCAGCGGCCAATACCAAGGCCCAACAGGATTGGGTGGTAAAAGATGGCTTGCTGATTTTTACTGGTCATGGCGATAACCTTTGTACGGTCAAGAAATATGGTGATTTTGAAATGTATGTGGATTGGAAAATTACTGAGAAAGGGGATGCTGGTATTTACCTCCGGGGAAGCCCCCAGGTCCAGATCTGGGATACTTCCAGAAGGGAAGTGGGTGCCCAGGTAGGTTCGGGTGGCTTGTACAACAACCAGAAAAACCAGAGAATGCCCCTTTCAGTGGCAGACAATAAAGTGGGTGAATGGAATACCTTTCACATCACCATGATTGGTGAGAAGGTCAGTGTTGAGTTGAATGGTGTTTTGGTGACAGACAATGTGGTATTGGAAAATTATTGGGACAGAAAAATACCCATTTTTATGAAGGAGCAGATTGAGT
This sequence comes from Chitinophagaceae bacterium, assembly GCA_021299175.1. Lineage (GTDB taxonomy): Bacteria > Bacteroidota > Bacteroidia > Chitinophagales > Chitinophagaceae > Pollutibacter. The sequence goes on along the minus strand of JAJTFY010000157.1, from coordinate 1,461 downwards.
TGCAGGCCCATGGAACCTATGTGGCCTACAGAAATATTTATGTCAGGGAAATACCCGGCAACCTCATTTCAGTGTTGAGCGATGAAGAAAAGCAGCAAGGTTTTGAAATGTTGTTTGATGGTAGCAACCTCAACAATTGGATCGGCAACAAAACAGGCTATCTGGTTGAAAATGGAACCATGGTGGTCAATCCTGCTGGAGGTAGTGGAGGCAATCTTTATACAGCTAAAGAGTATGGTGATTTTGAATACAGGTTTGAATTTCAATTGACACCTGGAGCCAACAATGGCCTGGGGATCCGTACGCCAACTGAAGGCGATGCCGCTTATGTTGGTATGGAATTGCAAATCCTGGACAACGAAGCCGACATCTATAAAAACCTCAATGTATACCAATACCACGGGTCGGTGTATGGCGTGATTCCTGCAAAAAGGGGATTTCTCAAACCCGTGGGGGAGTGGAATGAAGAGGTTGTGGTTGCCAAAGGATCAAAAATCAAAGTCATTCTCAATGGGCAGGTGATCATGGATGGAGACATCAAAGAAGCATCTAAAAACGGAACTGCAGATCACAAAGATCATCCTGGTCTCCACAATCCCAAGGGCCATATTGGTTTCCTTGGCCACGGATCAGTTGTGCGGTTCCGGAATATCAGGGTGAAGACATTGTAAATCTATCAGCATATGCACAAGTTCATTCTTTTTTCTTTGTTGGTTTTGAACCTTTCGCTTGGATTTTCTCAAAACATCACAGGCGCATGGACCAGGAACCTTGACACTGCTGTACAGTATATGACGGTGGTTGATAATTATTTTACTGTAGCAACTTTCAATCTGGAAGGGAAAAAATTCATCAGTACCAGAGGCGGAACTGCCATTGTTGAAAAAGGAAAAATGTCAGGCACGATTGAATTCAATACTGTTGATCGGGCTGAAGTGAAATCACGCTACAGCTATGATGTAAAGCGTAAGGAAAATACCCTGATGCTTCCACTGGAGGGCAATTCAAAAAAATGGACGAAAGTTGATGACGCAACTGAATCACTTGCTGGAAACTGGAGAATCACCGGAAGGGAGCAGGCTGGTACAATGACACCCATCAAGCCTGCTGCCAGAAAGACCATCAAGATTCTTTCGGGAACCAGGTTTCAGTGGATTGCCATCAACATGGAAACAGGAGAGTTTTTTGGTACCGGTGGCGGGCATTATGGTTTCAAAGATGGAACCTATACGGAAAACATTGAATTCTTCTCCCGCGATGCAAGCCGCGTAGGGGCATCACTCAGTTTCAAAGCTGAAATCAGCAATGGCGAGTGGCATCATTCAGGTTTGAGTTCCAAGGGTGAAAAAATCCATGAAGTTTGGAGCCGGAAGTAGTGGTTTAGTGGACTAGCGTTTTTATCGTTGAAGCGGTTGAAGTCGGCCTTCGGCCTGTTGAAGCGGTTTAAGTATTTCCTTCAAC
>JAJTFY010000040.1 GCA_021299175.1 Chitinophagaceae bacterium | reverse complement strand
CCAGCCTCACGGATATGGTATCCTGAAATGGAGATGGTATTCCATTTGGGCATGTTTGTGCTGCACCATTCAAACAGATCTGTGATGATGCGCATGGATGGGGCAGGAGGGTAGATATAGGTGCCACGGGCCGCATATTCCTTGAGAATATCATTCTGAATGGTACCTGTCAATTTGGAAATCTCAGTCCCCTTTTTTTTCGCAACCGACGCATACAATGCCAGCAGGATAAAGCCAGTGGCATTGATGGTCATAGAGGTGGATACTTTTTCCAGGTCAATCCCATCAAACAGGATTTCCATGTCTTCAATGCTGTCGATGGCCACGCCTACTTTTCCAACTTCTCCTTCAGAGAGACCATGATCACTATCATAACCAATTTGGGTAGGAAGGTCAAAGGCAACACTCAATCCAGTAACTCCTTGTGCCAGCAGAAAATGATAGCGTTTGTTGCTTTCTTCTGCTGTTGAAAAACCAGCATACTGACGCATCGTCCAGTGTCTTCCCCTGTACATATCTTCCTGTATGCCTCTTGTATAGGGAAATGATCCGGGATTGGGCTGGGAAGGAACAGCATCTTCTGTGGAATACACTTTTTTTATGGTGATGCCTGAGTCATTCCTGATGGGAGTATCCATGATAATTTATTTAGAGCCTCGAAAGGTTGTTTCTGGCTTCAGTTTTGAGCAGTTCAAGCACAATGGGCTGGATGGAAGCATTGGGGTCTGCGGCCAGAAAGCTTTTTACAGCATCCATCAATAGCTCTCCAGAAGCATCATTGGCCAATGTAGCTGCCAATTGCTCAATGATAAAACACTGTTGGTCTTTCATGTCGACGACTGCTTGCCATGCACTTTCAGCCACGTAGATCTGTTGTGAAAGATTGTGTTCAAATTCTTGTGTAATGGCCTGCTTGATCACATCTGACAGTTGGTTTGCGCTGAGGTTTACTGCCGGGAACCGGGATATCAGCGCAGGAAAGCCGGAACGGTCTGCAAAGGTTACCAGTCTTTCATAGGCCTGTACACTGAGCATGGAACTGATGTCTGACATATATGAATTGTTAAAACAAATGTACACCAAGGGTATGGATTGCCGGATTATGATTTGTTATTAATTTTGCATGATGGAAATGCAAACAGAGATACCGGTTAAATTCACAGATACTGCCATCATTGAGATCAGGCGTTTGTTTGAAAACAAGATGGAGGGGAGTGAAAAATTATTGCGTGTGGGTGTGAAGGGTGGAGGATGTTCAGGCCTGAGCTACTTGTTGGAAATGGATGAAAAGACTGAAAGGGATGAGGTTTTTGAAGTGGGTGGAATTCCCTGTATCATCGATCCTGCCCATTCCATGTATTTGTTTGGGATGGAAATTGACTGGAAAAATGGTCTGGATGCAAGGGGATTCATTTTCAACAATCCCAATGCATCGGCAACTTGTGGTTGTGGGACTTCTTTTGCGGTATAAAAACACTTGATCTGGTAAATAAAAAAGGCATTCTTTCGAATGCCTTTTTTTATAGGATGCAATGTGATTATTTCTTCTTTCCTTTTTCGGAATCAGCTTCACCCAATGGCTTGTTTTTTGCCATGTCCACCAATACTGGTGCGGCAACAAAGATGGATGAGTAGGTTCCTGTAACAACACCAATCAACATGGCGAAAGCAAATCCCCTGGTTACTTCACCACCAAAGATGAAGAGGATCAAGAGTGTAAGGAATACCGTGAGTGAAGTCATGATGGTTCTGCTCAGGGTATGGTTGATGGCCTTATTGATGATACTGCTCTTGGTTTCACCTTTCAGTTTTTGACTGTATTCCCTGATCCTGTCGAATACAATAACGGTATCGTTCATTGAGAATCCGATAACGGTAAGGACGGCGGCAATAAAATGTTGGTCAATTTCCAGAGGGAAAGGAACAACACCTTTTAGGAAGGAGAAAACGGCCAGGGTTACAAACACGTCATGGAGCAAGGCAATGATGGTTCCCATAGAGTATCTCCAGTCGCGGAAGCGAAGGAAGATGTATAGGAAGATGGCGATCATCGCAAAAATGGTTGCCTTTACAGCTCCTTTCTTCAAGTCATCTGAAATAGAAGGCTGAACGGTTTGTGAGCTTTGTTTGTAGCTTTTCTGGAAGTCGGCATAGGCCAATCCTTCCGGAAGGCTTTCTTTCAATCCTTTGAACAAGGCAACTTCTACAGTAGAATCAGCGCTCTTGCTAGGATTGTCTATCATGAAAGAGGTGGTGATGTTCAGGGTCTTGTTGTCTCCAACTGTTTTCAATACCGGATGCTCTCCAAAAACAGTTTTCAATGATTCCCTGATTTTCTCATTCTCTGTAGCCTTATCGAATCTTACTGTATAGCTTCTTCCTCCTTTGTATTCTACACCTTGATCAAAGCCGTTGAAAAGGGCTGCAACACCACCAATCAATACAACTACTGAGATGATGTAGGCAACTTTTCTGTATTCAATGAACTTGAAGTTTGCATGCTTGAATACATTGCGGCTTGTAGCGGTGAAGTATTCAAAATGCCTGTTTTTCTTCGTCCAGAAATCAGTGATCAACCTGGAAATCAGGATACCACAGAAAAGGGAAAGAAGAATACCCAGGATCTGGGTGGTGGCAAATCCCAACACTGGGCCAAGACCGAAATAGAAAAGGATAATGGCCGTCAAAAGGGTAGTGATGTGTGCATCCAGTACTGGAGCCATTGAGCGCTTGTAACCCTCAGCAACTGCCAATTGATAGCTCTTGCCAAAGTTCAGTTCATCTTTGATCCTTTCAAAGATGATTACGTTGGTATCTACAGCCATACCGATGGTCAATACCAAACCTGCAATACCGGGAGCCGTCAATGTGGCACCCAATGCACTCAGTACACCAACAGTGAAGAGAAGGTTGAGGATAAGGGCGATATTGGCCACCCATCCGCCCGTGTTATAATACACAAGCATGAGGATGAAGATCACAACGAATGAAATGCCAAAGGCCATTGATCCACCTTCGATGGCTGAAGCTCCGAGGGTAGGTCCTACCACTTGCTCTTGAACAATCTTTGCAGGAGCTGGAAGTTTACCAGACTGAAGGATATTCGCAAGATCCTGTGCTTCTTCAATGGTGAAGTTTCCGCTGATCTCAGAGTTACCGGTAGTGATAGGGTTGATTACGTTGGGGGCAGAGTACACATTGTTGTCAAGAACAATGGCAATCGGCTTGCCAACATTGTTTGTTGTAAGCTCACCCCAGATTCTCTCACCTTGCTTGGTCATGATCATTTTGATGGCAGGGCGACCACGGTCGTCATAATCCTGAGAGGCCTGCTGAACACCATCGCCTTCAAGCCTTGCCTTGTCAGAACCTTCAACGGTTTTAAGGGCGTACAAAGCAACGATATCGCTTTTTACTCCTTTGTCATTTGTTTCTGGAATACCAAAAGCAAAACGGACATTGCCCGGGAACTGGCTTCTTACATTTTCGAGTGCCATGTATTCATTGAATACAGCAGTATCTCTTCCTGCGATATAGCCCAGGTTTGGAGCGAAGCTCATCCTGCCTTGTTCATCCTGTTGAGGAGGAATAGGCTGGAATATGGTGAAGAATGATTTGCTTGAAATTTTGTTGCTGTCTGCCTTGGTTGGTGTTTTGGACTTCACAAGTTCGCCAATGGTAGCAGACTTGGTTGTGTCTTTAGCCATTGCTGCCTCCGGAGCAGCCGCAGCTGTATCCTTAACCGCAGGGGCACCTGCATAATAATCTTTCAATGCCTTTTCAGCATCGGTGAAAGATTTATCCAGTTCGCCAATATTGTAAATCTCCCAAAACTGGAGGTTGGCAGTTGCCTGTAAGTACTTCCTTACACGCTCAGGATCATCCTTGACTCCTGGAAGTTCAACGGTGATGATGCCTTTGGTTTTGTCCAGCTGAATGTTGGGTTGAGCCACACCAAACTGGTCAATACGCTTTTGCAATACGTTGAAAGTATTGCTGATGGCACCTTCAGCTGAAGCTTGCAATTTGGTGATAACGGTATTGTCGTTGTCTTCAATTTTGACAGTTCTTCCGCCAGTGCCTGCAAACAGGGTTGCAAGACGGCCGTTTGGATTCTGTGTCTTGTATGCATTGGCAAAAAGCGTGATGAAGTCTGCATCGCTGCTTGACTTCTGGCGCATCGCTTCATTGATCGCATTATTCAGACCGGGATCTTTGGAATTGTTGGCAAGTGTTCTGATCAGGCCTTCCAATTCTACCTCTAATGTTACACTCATTCCACCTTGAAGGTCAAGACCAAGATTCAATTCTTGTTCTTTGGCTTTTTGGTAGCTGATGGCACCTGTAATGCCATATGTTACAGTTGCTTCCCTGGTACTGTCAAGAAGCCTGCGGTACCTTTTGTTGAATTCAAGATCCTTCAACTCTGTGTCAGCGTTGGGGAAATTGGCTTTTACAAAAGCCTGGGCTTTGGACTCTTGCTTTTTCTCATGGCTGCGAACAACCCATGTGAAATGCAGTTGGTACAGTGAGATCAGGATCAGTGCAATCGCAAAAAAACGAACCAAACCTTTCAGTTGCATGTTAATTCTAGTTTATGCTTAAAAATTGAAACCCCGATTGATCGGGGGTGGGCAAAGATAGGGATTTTGAGGTCAAAATTTGTTTTAGGCAGTTGATTTTTACGCCTGACCGCTGGGGGCAATGTTACTAACTTTCAATACCATTTATTCAAGGACTTTTTTAACTTTGCCAAAATTTTACAGCATGAAACTTTCTTCTCGCCTCGATCTCTTTGCAGAACCGGAAACACTGAAAATGGCCAAACTGGGCAGGGAATTGAGGGCAAAAGGAATTGATGTGATTGATCTCTCCCTCGGAGAACCTGATTTTGATACCCCTGACCATATTAAAGTTGCCCTGAAAAAGGCTGTCGATGACAATTATAGTCATTATACACCCGTAGCCGGTTATCCAGACCTCAGGGAAGCCGTCTGCACAAAATTAAAGCGCGACAACAACCTTGACTATAAGCCTGAAAATATTTTGGTTTCCACAGGTGCCAAGCAGAGCTTGGCCAATGTAGTGATGGCCATTGTCAACAAAGGAGACGATGTGGTCATCCCAACGCCTTACTGGGTAACCTACTCAGAAATTGTCAAGCTTGCCGAAGGAAAAGTCACCCTCGTGAGGACGTCCATCGAGAATAAGTACAAGTTGACCGCTCAAGAGTTGGAGGCGGCACTGACCCCAGCGACTTCACTTTTCATTTTCTCATCCCCTTGTAATCCCAGTGGATCTGTCTATACAAAGGATGAACTGGCTGCTTTGGCAGCCGTTTTCAGGAAATACCCAGACGTTTTCATCATCTCTGATGAGATCTACGAATACATCAATTTTGTTGGCAAGCATGAAAGTATTGCCCAGTTTGAGGACCTGAAAGACAGGATCATCATCATCAATGGCCTCAGCAAGGGATATGCCATGACCGGCTACAGGCTGGGTTATATTGCAGCTCATCCTGATGTGATCAAAGCCTGCGAAAAATTACAGGGTCAATATACGAGTGGTACCAATGCGGTCACCCAGCGTGGTGCCATTGCCGCCCTTACTGGCGATTTGAACCCAAGCATTGCAATGAACGAGGAATTTGGCCGCAGAAGGGAGAGGATGTTGGGTCTATTAAAAGCCATTCCCGGCATCCAGATAGCCGAACCTGATGGGGCATTTTATGTATTTCCTGTGGTTACAGCCTATTTTGGGAAGAAGAATGGCGAGGAGCTGATCAAGGATGCGGACGATTTGTGCATGTATTTGCTGAACACTGCTCACGTATCAACCGTAACTGGAAGAGCCTTTGGTGAACCAACCTGTATAAGGATTTCTTTTGCCAACAGCATGCAAAAAATCGAAGATGCCATGGCTAGGATCACCGCTGCTTTGGCCAAGCTTAGTTAAGGTTTTTAACACAATTTATTGAGCGCAAGTGCGTTAAATGTTTTTCCTTTGCAATATGTCAAAAATGACATATTGCAAAGATTTAACAGAATGTACTTGGAATGATGCTTAGAAGTTTTTTCTTCTTTTTTCTTGTAACAATCAATATGGTTGTCCTTGGTCAGGGACAGGCTGTAAAAATTACTCCAGGTGATAGTACCATCTGCAAGGGGCAATCTATTCGTTACAATGCTTATTTGTACAAAGGCAGCTTCCAGTATATAGGTTCATTTGACGGCAAGGACTATTTCATGGACACCGTTTCCAGGAGTTGGACTGATGCAAGGGTGGCTGCTCAAGCCAACGGCATGGACCTTTGGGTAATTGATAGTCTCCAGGAAAACGATGCCGTTTACTCAATGATACCGCTAAGAGGTCAGACCAATACTTTTTTTTGGTTTGGTCTTTTTCAGGAGCCGGTTTTGGAGGCAGCAGGTACTTCTGCCAGTGGTTGGAAATGGCTGGATGGCAGGTCACTGGATACAACATTCAAGTATTGGTACAACAGTGCGCCATTTATTGAACCGGATGATGTATTCCAATCTTCAACTGGGGCCAATCATGCCGCCTTGGGCCTGAATATTTCAGGATCAAGATGGAGCGATATGACCAATGTCTTTTCAAGTAGCTTTAAAGGACACGCCATCGCTGAAGTGATAAAAAGTCCGCTTATCCTTGAATGGTCTACTGGAGAAACGAATACAGGAACAATCAATGTTACTCCTCTTACGGATCAGTCCTATTTCCTTGACATTACCTATGGTAGCAACAAAACCAGAAGCAATACTTCAGTGGTGAAGGTAAATCAGTCGATGTCCACTGCCTCCTTTAATATATTGTCCAGTTCAGATACTTGTCTGATCACCAATAATGTTGCTTTTGACAATACATCCGTTTCTGCTGATCCTTTGAATACCACCTATGAGTGGCGTTTTGGCGATGGGAACAAGTCAACTCAATTTTCTCCCATGCACCAATATGGTGGTTCACAAATCTATACCGTCATACTTGCGGCCAAGGATATGAATGGCTGCGTAACTTTTGCGTCTAGGCTTGTAACGATCAAGCCTTCCCCTTTGATTCCTGTGATTACCTATCCTTCAGGTGGCAATGTTTTTTGTGCTGGAGATTCAGTTGTGTTGAATACTGTTGTAGTTCAGCCCGACCCTGCTACTGTTTTTATTTGGTATCGAAATACTGTTCTTGCCGGCAATGGAAGAAGCCTGGTGGCAAAAACCAGTGGGACATACTTGTTGGAATGTACCAACTTGAATGGCTGTATCAATCGGACATCTATCAATGTGACAGTAAACAATCTTCCGTCCAAACCGGTACTTTCTGTCGTAAACGGATTTTCAAATGTTGTTTGTCAACTGGACAGCAGTTATCTGCAGTCTTCAACAGCAATTGATATTGTTAAATTCAATTGGTTTACAGGTAGTGCTAACACTTTAAATCAGCTAGCAAATACAATCCTCAAAAACTATACTGTAAAGCCTACTTTACCAATAGGCAACACTGTAGTGCTTTCAAAATATTTTGTCAGCACAACAGATACCAATGGCTGTATGTCACCAATTTCTGATTCGGTCGTCTTTACATTCAAGCCTTCACCAGTTATTTCGCTCAGTGCAATTTCAGGTAAAACCATTTTCTGTGATGGTGATTCAACAAAGCTGATTGTCAACTCTAGGGCTGTAGGAAATACGTATCAATGGAAGCGAGATGCAACGTTGATTTCATTTAATGATTCCATTATTGTTGCAAAGCTTAGCGGATCATACATTGCTGAAGTAACCAATACTTTTGGCTGTACTTCATCCTCAAATGCATTGCTGATACTTGCCAACAAGTATCCTGTTATTCCAGTGGTAACCGCTGATGCCTCTGCAACAGAAATCTTGTTTGATGGAACGGTGAAAATATGCACCGGTGCCACTACCAATTTGAGAACACCCAATGTTATCGGTGGTATATACCAATGGTTTAAAGATGGCACTGCTATGTTTCCACCTGGAAACAATTCAGGAATCATTGTTAATGCTGCTGCAAAATACATGGTAACAGTTACAGCCAACGGATGCACTTCATCATCCATAGAAACTCAAGTAGATCTTTTGCCACTGCCAATTGGAACCCTTTTGACTCCTCCAACCAATTCCATCTGTGAAGGGTATACTGCAAAATTGAATGCGACTGGCGCATTTGGTTACCAGTGGTATTTTAATGGCAATAAGCTAAACGGGTACAAAGACTCCTTTTGTCTTGCCAATGGCCCTGGATTATACAGGGTTGAATTTTCAACAGACAAGGGGTGTAAAAAAATGAGTACCAATTTTGTTAACCTGGTCTTGGTTAAAAAACCTACCGTGCTTTTTTCATATGATCTTTATTGTACAAATGTTGCATCCAATTTTACCAATAAATCTGAAACTGCCAATAGCGGTTCTGTTTCTTATTTATGGAGATTTCAAAATGGAGCGCTTGATACCAACTTCAACGTGGTACATGTATTCTCAACCTCAGGTAATTACAGGGTTTCGTTGAAGGTGATGCCAAAAGATTGTCCACAGCTTGCAGATTCTAGTGTTATTCTGGTCAAAGTTGAGGCCCCTCCCAAAGCAATTTCTTATATCCCTATCAATGCGATGGCAGGTAAGCCGATAAGTCTTGTTGCCCGCGCAATAGGGGATATATACCAGTGGAGACCTTCTACAGGCTTAAACAGTGCTTTTATCCGACTGCCCATCTTGAATCCAACCACTGAGCAGTTGTATACGGTTAATATCACCAACCGTGCAGGTTGTAATTTTGTTGATTCGCAGTTGGTAAGGGTTTTTGATGAGTCAGACATTTATATTCCTGGTGGATTCACCCCAAATCGGGATGGCAAAAATGACAGGGTTTACCCCATAGCAGTAGGTGTTTCGGTTTTCTATAGTTTCAAGATTTTTAACCGCTGGGGTGTGCTGGTTTTTGAATCCAACTCACTTGATCCAGACCTGGGTTGGGATGGAACATTCAAAGGAAAGGATCAGCCCGCCGATACCTATACCTGGGTAGTATACGGGATTGGTCAAACAGGCAGAACCATCAGTAAATCGGGATCGGTGATATTAATCAGATAAAATGAAGTTGATAAAATACATTATATCGTTTGTTTTAATTTTTAATCTTGTGCTGGATGCTGCGGCACAAGATGCACACTATTCTCAGTATTTTAATGCTCCGCTTTCGCTGAATCCTGCATTCACAGGCTACTATGACGGCAAGCACCGTCTTGCAACCAATTTCAGAAACCAGTGGCTGGGAGCCGGCGATCCATTTACAACTGCCACCGTGAGTTTTGATACAAGGGCAATGGTTAATCAATTGGACAAGAGCATACTTGGTGTTGGCCTTGTATTAATGGGCGACAGAACAGCTACAGGGGCTTACAATAGCAATTATGCCAGCTTGTCTACTGCGTATCACCAGGCATTGGATGAGGAAGGATTTCAACACCTTGCCGTAGGTTTTCAGGGAAGCTTGGGGGCTAGGATGCTTGACTACAACCGTATTTCATTCAACAATCAATTTGCCAGCAGGGGATTTGATCTTTCTCTCTCCAACAATGAGAATTTTGTTACCAGAAGAACAAGCTATGTTGATTTTAATGTTGGCTTGATGTACAATTACCTGAAAGACAGAAGCAGGTTTTTTATTGGCACTTCCTACTACCATCTCAATCAACCAAAGATGAGTTTCTTGGGAAATGATGAATACATGTTGCCTGCAAGAGCTACTGTGCATGCTGGTGCATCATTTTTGGTTGGTCTACAGGGAGAATTGTTTCTCAGCGGACAATTCATGAATCAGGCAGGAGTGAACAACACTACACTTGGTTTAGCATACGGCTACAGTCCATATATATCAGATGACAACAATGTATTTTACGCAGGGTTGTTTTACAGAAACCAAGACGCAATATATCCTTATTTGGGATACCTGTTGAATGATATTCAGATTGGACTGAGTTATGATATCAATACCTCTGGCATTCAAACGGGTAACCGCAGAAACAGGAGTTTTGAACTCTCGGTCATTTATCACTTCTTTGATCCCAACTCTTTGAGAAGGGTAATGCCCTGGTATTGAGATATATTACCAGGCGATGCCATAGTCTTCGCCATGGTTGCTTGATCCTCCCCAAAGACTTCCATGCTTCCAGTCAAATCCTATGGCATTTATAGGGCCTGATGTTCTTTCCGTAAAACTCAATGTATATCCCATTTTTTTCAAGGCAGACCTGACAGATTCAGGTGTTTTATCCTGCAATAAAATACTTCCGGGTCTTGGCTTTCTGTCCTCGGTTTTGGTTCCGCCGAGGGATAACCACAATTGGTTAGAATTGATATTAGCGGCCTCGGAAGCCTGTTGCACCGTCATGCCAAATTCAACCACATTCAAGAAAAACTGCAAAAGGTTCTGGTCTTGTGTGTCCCCACCTTGCACCGCAAATGAGAGAAATGGTTTGCCATCCTTCATGGCCAGACTGGGTGTTAAGGTAACGCGCGGGCGTTTGCCAGGGGCAACCACGTTGAAAGGATTAAGGGTGGAATCAAGTACAAAACTCTGCATCCTTTGGCTCATGCCAACGCCTGTTTTTCCTGCAATGCAGGCAGGTATCCATCCTCCACTGGGAGTAATGGAAACCACCCAGCCTTCAGCATCGGCAGCTTCAACTGAAGTGGTGCCCCTCCATAACCTATCCTGATAATTCAGCTCAGCCATGGCGATGGCTCCTGAATCGTGTGCGGGTACAAAATTTCTTTTGCTGCTGTCAAATCCTGAGAAACCTCTTTTGGCCAACAGGCTGAGGTAAGGGTTTGTTCTTCCCTCAAATGGATAGGGGTCTCCAGGGCCAATGTTGGGATCATTTTTATCAGGGTTGATTTGCGCCGCCCTCATTTTTGCATAATCCTTGCTGAGCAAACCTTTGATGGGTTGTTTGGGTCCAAAATAAGGATCACCATAGTAAAAGTCACGGTCTGCAAAGGCCATACTCATGGATTGATAAACAGTGTGGATATACTTTGTGCTGTTGTATCCCATTGATTTCAAGTCAACATTTTCAAGGATATTCAAGGCTTGCAACATCGATGGTCCTTGTGTCCATGACTGCAGTTTGTATACATCAATTCCTTTGTAGTTGGTATGTGTTGTTTCTTCTTCGATGGGTTTCCAGTTGGCTAGATCCTGTTTGGTGATCAATCCACCTTGTTCCTGACATCCCCTTACAAATTCAGTGGCAATATCACCCTTGTAAAACCTGTCATAGGCCGCCATGATGGCAGCTTTTCTTGACATTCCTTTTTTCAGGGCAAGCTGTTCAGCCTCCACCATCTTGGACAAAGTGATGAAAAGCTCTTCCTGCTTGAAGATCTCACCCGCTTCGGGGGCTTCCCTTTTTTCTCCGGCATGGGTGAGAAAAACCTTTTTGCTGTAAGGCCATTCCTTGATTTTTTCTTTTCCTCTTTCAATGCTATTGGCCGTTTGAGCATCAATGGGATAGCCTGACGCAAGTTGCATGGCTGGTGCCAACACCTGTTTCAAACTCATTGTGCCATAGTTGGCCAACATATGACAAATACCTCCAGGGGTTCCTGGAGTGGTAGCGGCCAAGGCTCCGAATTCTGGAGGAAAATTGTAGCCTTTTCCCTTGAAAAAATCCGGGGTTGCGCCAGTTGGGGCTACTCCCATGGCATTCAAAGCAATCACTTTTTTGGTTTTGGGATTGTAGATGATGGCCTGGGTTTCTCCTCCCCAGCTGAGCACATCCCACATGGTACAGGTAGCGGCAAGCATTGCACAGGCCGCATCAACAGCATTGCCACCCTTGTTGAAAATGGTGGCTCCAGCAGTTGCCGCCAAGGGTTTTCCGGTGATGGCCATCCAATGTTTTCCATGCAAAGGCGGTTTCTGTGTTTGTTGTGCCATTGCAATGCCGGCGATGAAAGCGATGGATATTGTAGCAAGAGTTTTTTTCATGTAAAAATTGTATTGTGGGCGATTACACCAAGGTATAAAAAAATACAATGTACCATGCAGATTGTTGAGTGTAGCTTTCAGAGGGTTTTTACGGGAACGATTTCGTAAAAAGATGCATTGAAAACCCATGCAGCACCTGTGTTTTTGTATATTTGAATCCTTAAATACAACGAATGGACATCAGGTTTGCAATAGGAAAAAACGAGACAAAGACTTTGGATACGACCGGACTGCGTGATAATTTTCTAGTCAGCGAACTTTTTCAGGCTGATAAATTGAAGCTTACCTATTCTCATTACGACAGGATGATCATTGGTGGTGTATTGCCAGTTAAAAAATCAATTGTCCTGTCCAATCCTGCTGAGTTGCGGGCTGAATACTTTTTAGAGAGAAGGGAGTTGGGAATCATCAACATCGGCGGAAAAGGAGAGGTTGTTGTAGACGGCAAGAAACACGGTTTGAAAAAGCTTGAATGTTTGTATGTTGGAAAGGGGGCTAAAAAAGTAACATTCAGCTCAGCTGATAAAAAAGACCCTGCCAAATATTATTTGCTTTCAGCACCTGCCCATCATGCATATCCCACAAAGAAGTTCACCAAAGAGCAGGCTTCTCCCGTAGCATTGGGTGACGCTGCTACATCCAACAAAAGAACTGTATACAAGTATATCCACAGGGATGGTATCCAAAGTTGTCAGCTGGTCATGGGATTGACAGTTTTGGAAAAAGGAAGTGTCTGGAATTCTGTTCCTCCGCATACCCATACGCGCAGGATGGAGGTTTATCTCTATTTCGACCTTGATGCATCCCAGCGCCTTTTCCATTTTATGGGTGAGCCGCAGGAAACAAGGCATATCGTCATGGCCAATGATGAGGCCGTGATTTCTGCTCCATGGAGCATGCATTTTGGAAGCGGCACATCCAACTATTCATTCATCTGGGGTATGGCAGGAGAGAATCTTGATTATACCGACATGGATCCGGCCCCCATCACTACATTGAAATAATCATTCAACAAGAACCATTAAATACATCACAATGTCAAAGAAAGTTGTAACCCTTGGAGAAATCATGCTCCGTTTGTCAACACCCGATTTCAAGCGTTTTGTTCAGGCCGATACATTTGATATCACCTATGGTGGTGGTGAGGCCAATGTTGCCGCTGCCTTGTGCAATTATGGGCTGAACGGAACATTCGTAACCAAAGTTCCAAACAATCCAATTGGTCAGTCTGCCATCAACCACCTTCGCCGCTATGGTGTTGATACACAGTTCATCGCCAGGGGTGGTGACAGGCTTGGTATCTACTTCTTGGAGACTGGTGCTTCCATGAGGGCTTCACAGGTTGTTTATGACAGGGCTGGTGCATCCATCGCAGATGTTGATGCTTCAGAATTTGATTTTGATAAAATCCTTGATGGCGCTGACTGGTTCCATACAACAGGTATTACCCCTGCCTTGTCAGACAAGGCGGCAGCATTGACCGAAGCAGCTTCGAAAGCAGCCAAGGCGAAAGGAATTACCACCAGCATCGACCTGAACTACCGCAAGAAATTGTGGAGCAAGGAAAAAGCAAGGGAAGTGATGACAAGGCTTTGCCAGTATGTTGATGTTTGCATCGGCAACGAAGAGGATGCTGATACAACCCTTGGCTTCAAGGCAAAAGATACCGATGTTACCAAAGGCGAATTGGATCTCGACGGATTCAAGGACGTTTTCAAGCAAATGAAAGAGAAATTCGGATTCAAATACATCGCCTCTTCACTGCGTGAAAGCCATAGCGCCAGCGACAATGGATGGAGTGCATTGGTGTATGATGGCAACGAGTTCTACCATACCAAGAAATACAATGTTCGCATCGTTGACCGTGTGGGCAGTGGCGACAGCTTTGCCAGTGGATTGATTTACGGATTGGTAACCGGAATGCCAATGCCCGAAGCGGCAGAGTTTGGTGTTGCAGCTAGTGCCATCAAGCATACTATTCCCGGAGACCTTAACCATGCAACCTTGGGAGAAGTGAAAGACCTGATGAAAGGTGATGGTAGCGGAAGGGTACAGCGTTAATTAAATAAAGGCTAAAACAAAAAATCATGATCATTGATTCCGTGCAGAATGCTATCAAATACTGCAGCATTCATCCACTTTTTGCAAAAGCGTTTGAATACATCCATACAACAGACCTGGCTTCTCTTGAAGTGGGAAAGTATGATATTGCTGAGGGCCTGAAAGCCATCATTTCAAACAAATCAGGAATGACGGCTGAAGAATCTACAGCAAAATTTGAGTGCCATAATGCAAACATTGATATCCAGCTTTGTATCAAAGGAGTTGAAACCCTGGGAT
>JAJTFY010000039.1 GCA_021299175.1 Chitinophagaceae bacterium | reverse complement strand
ATAGACATCCTGGTCCAATGGCAAACCATTGCGCAGGCAATCAATCAGTCTCCAGTCCATGATGAAGTCCATCCCGCCATGTCCACCTACATTCTTGGCAATTTCACCAATGTGTTTGACGATGGGTGGAGTATATTTTGCTTGCATGGCTTTCATTTCTTCTTCCTTTAACCAGGAATGTCCAAGGGCAATGCGCTCTGGGCCAGGATATTTCTGTGCTGCACCTTTGGTGCCACTGACCAAATGAATCCTTGAATAAGGACGGGGTGAAGAAACATCATGCTGTACCATCAGTGTTTTACCAAGATCAGACCTGATGATGGTGGTGTTCATGTTTCCCCTGTAGGTCTTGCCTGTGTATTCCTTGAAGAAATCATCTTTGGCAGCCATTTCGTCGGCCATTTTGCCCAATGAAAAATCATTGGTGCTCATGCTCACCAGGTGATCAAATTTATCACCACGGTTGATGTTCATGCATTGTGCAATAGGACCCAATCCATGTGTCGGATAAAGGCTTCCATTGTTTTGGATATTTTCTTTCAATCTCCACATGTCTGCATAGCCCTTCTTGTTGAAAAGATAGTCCTTGCTCAGGTCGTGTATATAGGCGCCTTCTGCATGCAGGATCTCGCCAAACAGGCCATTGCGGGCCATGTTCAAGGTAAGGAGTTCAAAGAAATCATAGCAGCAGTTTTCCAGCATCATCATGTGCTTGCGGGTCTTCTCTGATGTTTCCACCAGTTCCCAGCACTCATCGATTGTTTTTGCTGCAGGCACTTCTGACGCTGCATGTTTGCCATTTTTCATGGCATATACAGAGATGGGTGTATGCAGTTCCCATGGGGTGGTTACATAGACCAAATCGATATCATTGGATTCACAAACCGCTTTCCAGCCCTCAGCACCAGAATAGGCTTTTGCCATGGGCAAACCTTTCTTGGTCAGGATTTTTTGGGCTTTGTCAACACGCTCTGGGTATTTGTCGCAGAGAGCTTTGATTTCAACGCCATCGATATAACTCAGGCGGTCAACAGCGCCAGGGCCTCTCATCCCAAGGCCAATAACAGCCACCCTTACGGTGGGCAGTTTGGGTGCTGCATAAGCGCACATGTTGAAGACTGCAGGTGCTGTGGGCATTGCAGGAGTAGAGGCAAAGCCATTTTCAGGAATGGCAGAAGCAATTGCACCTGAACCCAGGGCGATGTTGCGGATGAACGAGCGTCTGTTCGTACTCATTTTTAAGCGTTTAAATATGAGTACTAAAGATAAGGAAATCAGAGATTAAGCCAATAGTTCATCTTGAAGACAATGGCGCGGTTCTTGTTTTTCATGAAAGGATCTGTAAAGTAGTTGTCGCTGTATACCAGAAACAGGTCGCTCATGGGCTTGTAACGCCATTGCAGGCGGCTGTTGATATTGAAATTGTTGCGCTGGTTGTTGTATTGCAAAAACGTTGTCCAGAAGAGGTTGTTGGAGAAATTGATCTCGATCCTGGGGGCAACAAGGAAGAGATTGTTTTTTCCATAGGGTTCAGGAAACTGCAGCCTGGCCTGTTGAAGGGTCATGCTGAAGTTACCCCAGGGTTGAACCCTTAGGGTTGCACTGATTTCGTACCGCAGGATCCTTCCGTTAAAAAATTGTCCAGATTCCAGGTCAGCTTTGAAATAGAGTTTTTTTCTGCTGTCGGTATTGTAGGTCCAACCCAGGGATGGTGCAGTATACCGGCCCGGTGGGATCGGTTTTCCGTCGGTGAAAGAAGTATTGAACAAGAGGTTGTTCACATTGTCGTGAATGTGGAAGATCATATTGGATGTGTTCTTGAAAAATAATCGGAATTCAAGATCATGGCTCCTTTCGTTCAATCCCCCATCCAGATTATAAACCAGAAAGTTCTCAAGCCTTACCATGAATTGATTAAGCGGACCTTTTTTTGGAAAAAAAGTATAGCTGGTTTCGTTGTATAACAGATAGAATCCTTTTCTGAAACTGGTATCCAACAGTGCATCATAGTTATCGACACGGTTGACAAATCCCATGTCAGCATAGTAGTTATCTGTAATTCGACCGGCATCAGCTATGAAATTCAATTTCTTACTGAAATAACCGCCACCAACATTGCTATAATTTTCAGGGGTCTTGATGGTTGATTTGTAAGATTGATGGTGGCCTGTCCATGCATTCCATTTGCCAGACTTGTCTATGAAGTTGTATTCCATACCCGCATTCCGGCCATATTGATCCATGGGATCCTTGATCTTGTTGTTCTTGTCTTCGATTCCCTGGCGATTCAAAAAATATCCCTTCAGGATCGATCTTTTTTGAACCTGCTGGTTGAAGCTGAATGCAGTATAGTTTTGTGCAACTGTTTCTTCCGTGGCCCTGGTTTGTATGTTCATTAAACCGATTCTGGTCTTTTCGCTGATGTTTCCACTGATCCTTGCGCCTGCAAGGATGGGAATCTTGTTGCCAAACTTGTCAAGACCGATTGTTCTGGAATAGAAAGGTCTTATGGGTGGAATGCCATAGGTTGCAAACAGATCACTGTTTTCCAGGAAGAAAGTCCTGCGCTCTGGAAAGAAGATGTCGAACCTTGTCAGATTGGTAACCTGCCTGTCCACTTCTACTTGTGAAAAATCAGGATTGACGGTGAGGTCAAGATTAAGCGAAGAAGTCAATGCCAGTTTTGCATCAAATCCTCCATTGAATTTTCCATTCGCTGAAACATCATTTTCACGGTCTGCATTGTAGGAGCCGGTTGTGTAGGGGATCAGAGAGATATTGGATTTGGGAGCTGCCGGAGGATTGTCCCACAGTAGGGCTCCGGAATATCCGAAATCAAAAAAGTTGAAATTCAGTGGCATGTCTGTCCAACTGGAATATTCATTGTTCTTCAGATCAGCCCTCAAAATATTGAATCCCCATTTGCTATTGCCTTGCTTGAACCGCAACGTGCTAAAGGGTATGGCGATTTCTGCGATCCAGTGATCCTGATGTCGGCTTGTTGCAGAGTACCATTTGTTATCCCAGCTGAAACTCATTTCATCATCGGATTGTCCAACATTAACCAAGTCCTCTGTTTGAACATTATAGGGCGTTATGGAAAAGATGAATCCATTGGTTCGCTGATTTACCGGGTCTAGTGCAATGGTGACTGCATCACTGTCGTAAATGCCCTGGTCCCTTTTCAAGGTCTGTGCAACATAAAAACTGGTGTCCATGGCCTTGATGCCAAAATAAATGAATTGGTTGTCATAAGTTACCTTGACGAAAGTTTTTCTCTTGGGACGTCCCTCGTCATTGGGCCATTTCATGAAAAAATCTTTGGCTTCGCCCGCGGTAATCCAGTCGTTCTCATCCAGGATGCCATCTACCTTGATGGAGCTCAACGATTTTTTGATGGACAATTGAAACTGTTCCTGGAATTTCATACCATCCTGTCCTAAAACAGTTGCAGAGCATAACAGGAGCAATATGGACAGTAAATGGTTCAGTTGTAGCATTGATGGGTGGCTGCCATTGGGGCCGATTGCGAATTTCGTAAATTCTCTGTAAAGCGGAGTTTAAAAAATTTCAGGAGGAAACAATGCATGATGGGAGGATATGAATGCATCATTCCAATTTTTATTATCTTGTTGATATGCTGTATCGTTTTGGATGGACTTTAATGTGGATGACTTTCAGGATCTTTTTCAGAAAGATTGATGTATTGGGAGCAGAAAAATTGCAGCACGGGAAACCTGCCATCCTGATTGCCAATCATCCTGCTTCATTCCTAGATGCCATGGTGCTTGCTGTTTTTTTGGGCAGGCCGATTCATTTTTATGTCCGTGGAGATATATTTTCTCACCCAATTGTTTATTACATCCTCACCAAGCTCCACATGATTCCCATTTTCAGCAGGGAACATGGAACGGGAAATCTTTCAAAAAACAAGGCAACATTTGACAGGGGAAGAAAACTGCTTTCAGCAGGAAACCTGCTGTTGATTTTTCCGGAAGGTTTCAGCAGGCAATCCAAGCAGGTGGAGCCCTTCAAAAAAGGTGCTGCCAGAGTTGCTTTGCAGACGGCATTTGATGATGGTAAGGCAGACCAGCTCTGCATACAAACTGTTGCATTAAATTATTCTCATCATGGCTTGGGTGCAAATCTATTCATCCGGGTGGGGGATACCCTGGAGCTGGGTCAATAAGCTCACTGCAGACATGCAGGCGATGTTTGAAAAAAATGTGATTCATATCCAAAAAGGAGAAAGGACAGAAACAGCAGAGGCTGTCATGCGCATGGCTTACCATGATCATTCCCAAAACAAAGAAGGTTATTTTTGGGCTTCCAGGAATATATGTGAAAGGGTGGCTGAAATGGATGAGGAAACCTATGCTGCCTTTCAATCAACGCTGGAGCGATATCATCAACTGCTTACCGCAAATAAAACAGATGATATTTCCTTGTCGGCCAATGCAGGACAATCAAAAAGCAATTCGTACAACCTGTTTTTGTTGTCGCCATTCTTTGCATTGGGAACAATCATCTGGTGGATCCCAGGAAAGATCAGTAAATGGATAACCGATAATACCGTTACCCGCATTGATTTCTATACAAGCGTGTACAATGGTGTGCTTGGATTTATGGGCCTGATCTGGTGGGTGCTCTGGCAAATTATATTTTGGCTCACGGGTCAAAAACTGCTTTGGTCCTTGATGTTTGTATCGCCGGTATTTGGTTATGTAGCATTGGAATGGATTGACCGCTACGCCAGACAGAAGGCTGGATTTCATTTCAAATCACTGCTCAAAAAAGGCGTAGCATGTATTGATCAGATGAAGCAGCTGAGAAAAAGAATCATCTTCGCATAGTTGCAGAAAATGGATTAATCCTTCAACAAATCCGGTCTTTTTTCCTCCGTTCTTTTCAATGCCTGCTCGTAGCGCCAGTCCTCAATTTTCTTATGGTCTCCACTCATCAATACATCCGGTACTTTCCATCCCCGAAATTCGACGGGCCTCGTATATACTGGAGGCGCAAGTAGATTGTCCTGGAAAGAGTCAAACAGGGCCGAGGTTTCATCATTGAGCACACCCGGGAGCAATCGTCCTATCGCATCTACGATTACAGCAGCACCCAGTTCGCCACCACTCATGACAAAATCACCAATCGATATTTCTTTGGTGATGTAGTGATCACGGATCCGCTGGTCAATGCCCTTGTAATGGCCACAGATGAACAACAATGATTTTTTAAGGGACAGTCCATTGGCCATGCCCTGATTAAACACTTCACCATCTGGGGTCAGGTAGATGATTTCATCAAACTGATGGATCGCGTTCAATTCCTCAATGGCGTTTGCCAGGGGTTCACACATCATCACCATTCCTGCACCTCCGCCAAATTGATAGTCGTCCACCATCCCGTATTCATTGATGGCCCATTTTCTCAAGGGGTGTACGGTGATGTTCAGCAAACCCTTTGCAGCTGCACGTTTCATGATGGAATGTCCAAAAGGGCTTTCAAGCAATTCGGGTACTACGCTGATGATGTGGATGTTCATGTTGGCTATATATTTGGGCAATTGTTGTTGCAGGGATGTTTCAATGTGAATGGATATTCATCCTTCCTGTCAATCATCCAATTCTAAAAAATCTCCCAGGTCCCTTCTTTCTTTTTTGGTAGGTCTTCCAATTTTGGAAGGCCTTTTTCCAGAGAAGAATGAAGCCGACTGATAGGCAATCCGTTCTACTTCTTCCGGTGGGGTCATGTCTTCATAATGCTTGATCGCTTCACTGTATTGAACCCTGGTGTGCAACAATGAAATCACCTTGATGGTCCATTTTTTCTCTTCTGTCTTTACTGCATAGATATCTCCTGGCTTTACAGCCCTTGAGGCCTTTATGCTTTCTTCATTCAATTTGACCCGCCCTTTTTCACATGCAGCACTGGCCGCTGTTCTTGTTTTGAACAGCCGGATTGACCAAAGGTATTTGTCCAGACGAAGTTTCTCTTTTTCCATTTTATCGCTTCCATCACAAAATTAACCATTTGAGTATAAGTGAACTTTCATATTTTTCAGTTTCAAGCCAAATACAATGAAAATGAAACAAATCATCAACCTTGCCATTTTGTTCAATTTATTGATAAGTTATGCCGTAACGATGCAGGCCCAATCTAAAACACAATGGTCTTCAGACGGTAAAGGGATATTCTCACTGTCCAAAAATGCCTTGGTCAAAACCAATGTTTTGACCGGTGATGTTGACACCATTATTGGTGCCCTGGCTTTGAACAAGGCGGACCTCTTCAAGAAAATGGACAATTATTCCTGGAATGAAAAAACCCGTCAATTGCTTGTATTTGCCAATACGGCAAGGGTTTGGCGTTACAATACAAAAGGAGATTATTGGGTATTTGACGACCTTTCAAAAAAATGGCATCAGCTTGGGAAATCAAGGCCGGCACAGACCCTAATGTTTACAAAGCTTTCCCCGGATGGAAAGAAAGCCGCCTATGTTTCAGAACAAAACATTTATCTGGAAGACCTGAAAACCGGTGCCATCAAGGCATTGACAACGGATGGAAATAGGCGCATGATCAATGGAACATTCGACTGGGTATATGAAGAGGAATTTGCCTGCCGCGATGGTTTCCGGTGGAGCCCTGATGGGAAAAAGATCGCCTTCTGGCAGGTGAATGCCGCCGGCACCAAAGATTTCATGATGATGGACAATACTGCTGGTATTTATTCCAAGCCCATACCCGTTGAATACCCCAAAGTTGGTGAGGCTCCTTCTGCCGTCAGGATTGGAGTCATTGATCTCGCTTCTGGTAAAAAGACCTGGATGGACATTCCCGGTGATCAGCGTCAGCATTATATTCCGAGGATGGAATGGGCCGGGAAAGATGAGGTTATTGTCCAGCAACTCAACAGAAAGCAAAATGAAAGCATGCTCTTTTTGGCCAATGCCGCCACCGGAAAGGCATTTTCCATCCATGCAGAAAAAGATGCTGCCTGGATTGACATTCTTCCCTCCATTGATGATGATTATAGCTATGGTGGATGGGATTGGCTTGATGAGGGTAAATCTTTTCTATGGGTATCTGAGCAAGACGGATGGCGGCATCTGTACCGCATGTCACGCAATGGGAAAGAATCATTGCTGTTGACCAAGGGCAATTTTGATGTGATAGAAATCGCGGCAGTCAAGGAAAAAGAAGGCTATGTTTATTTTTATGCATCACCCGACAATGCCACCCAGAAATACCTGTTCCGCACAAAGCTCGACGGCAGCGCACAGCCCGAACGCATCACCCCTAAAACCCAGCCAGGCACACACCAGTATGACATTTCACCTGTTGCT
This sequence comes from Chitinophagaceae bacterium, assembly GCA_021299175.1. Taxonomy (GTDB): domain Bacteria; phylum Bacteroidota; class Bacteroidia; order Chitinophagales; family Chitinophagaceae; genus Pollutibacter. Next base: position 11,263 of record JAJTFY010000039.1, on the reverse strand, counting down.
GATATAGCTTACCACAGCTTTTCCAATCACAAGGTACAGTATGTAACTGAGGCTATCAGCCTCAATACCCATCTTGATAACAATGGGAAAAGCCTTGTGCAAGAGGCTGTCAATAAAGTTTCAAATCTGACATCTCCTCTTGAATTTTTCAAAGTTAAAACCGATGAAGGTGTGGAGATGGACGGATGGATGGTCAAACCGGAAAACTTTGATCCGTCCAAAAAATATCCTGTGGTATTCTTTGTCTATTCCGAGCCTGCCGGAGCCAATGTAATTGATCGTTTTGGCGTGGGGAGGAACAGGTTGTATGCTGGAGACATGCGCAAAGACGGCTATGTATACGTAACCATTGACAACCGCGGTACGCCGGTGCCTAAGGGCCGTGAATGGAGAAAATCCATTTATAGGAAAATAGGAATTGTAAATATCGACGACCAAGCCAAGGCCGCCAAAGAAGTCTTTAAAATGGGCTTCATTGATACATCCCGCGTCGCTGTCTGGGGATGGAGTGGTGGTGGATCCGCAACCTTAAATCTCATGTTCAGGTATCCTGAAATTTACAAGACAGGTATTTCCATTGCTGCTGTTGCGTTCCAGTTGACCTACGATAATATCTATCAGGAAAGGTATATGGGGCTGCCCCAGGAAAACCGGGAAGATTTTGTGAAGGGTTCTCCCATCACCCATGCCAAAAACCTCCGGGGCAATTTATTGTACATCCATGGCACTGGGGATGACAACGTGCATTATCAAAATGCTGAATTGTTGCAGAATGAATTGATCAAATACAACAAACAGTTTCAGTTCATGTCTTATCCCAACAGGAGCCACAGCATCTCCGAGGGAGAAGGCACAACAAAGCATTTGTCAACGCTCTACACCAATTATTTGAAACAGTATTGTCCTCCGGGAGGGAGATAAAACTGTTGAAGGAGTTGTATATTCAAAAAATTATTTTCTTTGTCTAAATTACTAGCATAATGCATATATCAATTACCGGATTAAAACCCAAAGGTTTGTGGGGATTTATACGATTCTGGACTTTAGCGATTCCCTCATTTGGTGAGGCAAAATCCGCGAAAGGAAATCTATACAGTGCAGTCAAAAAAATCAACGGCTATAATTGCACATTGACAGCTTGGGAGAACCGTGAGATGATGTTGGGGTTTATGCGAAGCGGTATTCACCTTAAAGCAATGAAAGCGTTTCATTCTATCGCTACTGGCAGAACATATGGTTATGAATCAGATATCATTCCAAGTTGGGAAGAGGCCTTTTCATTGTTGTCATCAAAAGGAAAAAATTATTAAAATCAATAAAATGAAAACATCATTCAACAGGTACATTTATATTGGATTTATCCTTTTTGGCTTTTATGAATTGTTGGCCAAGCATTCCGCTGGAGATGCAGTTACCTTTATGGGCATCGCATTGGCCTTTGATCCCTTTGATCAGGCGCAACCATGGAAAGAAAGACCAACCTGGCAAAAAGCAGTGTTGATTATTCACCTGTCAGTTGTTGCAGCGCTCTTTGGATACATGATTGGTTCGTCGGGTGATTTTAAGCAAGGTGTTATGGATGGTTGGCTTGGAAAATAAATTAATTCCCATCCTTCGGCCTGTTGAAGTGGTTTAAGTTTTCTTCAACCCCTTCAACTTCTTCAACCCCTTCAACTTCTCTCAACCTCCCTCAACTTCTCTCAACCTTACATCTCAGCAAAATATTGATGGAAATACGGAATCGTTTCAATCCCTTTATAGAAATTGAACAGGTCGTATTTCTCGTTGGGTGAATGCAGGTTGTCGCTGTCGAGGCCAAATCCCATGAACACAATTTTCACCCCAAGTTCCTTTTCAAACAAGGAGCAGATGGGTATGCTTCCACCACCACGAACGGGTACGGGAGCTTTACCAAATGTATGTTCGATGGCTTTTGCTGCAGCCTGGTATCCTTTTGAATCAATCGGGGTGAGATAAGGCTCTCCGCCATGGTGTTCTGTTGCTTTTACGGTTACGCCTGCAGGTGCAATTTTTCTGAAATAATCCAGGAGGATGGCAGTGATTTTTTCAGATGACTGGTTGGGGACCAAACGGGCAGAAATTTTGGCGGTTGCTTTGGAAGGCAGTACAGTTTTAGCCCCTTCTCCTGTATATCCACCCCAGATGCCGTTTACCTCTATCGTTGGACGAATCCCAGTTCTTTCATTGGTGCTGTATCCCTTCTCACCATAAACGGCATCAATGCCAAGGTCTAGCTTGTATTCAGCCTCGTCATAGGGTGCCTTTGCCATCAGTGCACGCTCTGCATCACTGGATTCGATCACATCATCATAAAATCCTGGAATGGTGATATGGTTGTTTTCATCGTGGCATGAAGCGATCATCTTAGCAAGGATGGTTGCGGGATTGGCCACTGCGCCGCCATACACACCACTGTGCAGGTCACGGTTGGGCCCGGTCACTTCCACTTCAATATAACTGAGGCCACGCACTCCAGTATCAATCGATGGCGTATCCATGCTGATCATCGCCGTATCGCTGATCAACACTACATCTGATTTCAGCAAGTCATGATGGGTAGCAACGAATTTTCCCAGGTTGGGCGACCCAATCTCTTCTTCCCCTTCGATGCAAAACTTGATATTTGTTTTCAATGCATTGTTCCTGACCATTACTTCGAGTGCCTTGACATGCATATAAAATTGTCCCTTGTCATCACAAGCACCGCGGGCATAAATCTTACCGTCTTTGATCACCGGTTCGAATGGACCACTGTGCCAGAGCTCCAGCGGATCTGCAGGCTGCACATCGTAATGACCGTAGACCAGGACGGTTGGGAACGACGGGTCAATCATCTTTTCTCCATAGACAATGGGATGACCTTCCGTTTCATGGATTTCAGCAAGGTCTGCTCCAGCCTCCAGTAGTGATTTTTTTACTGCTTCAGCACAGCGTATCAGATCACCCTTGTGTTCACTGTTGGCACTGATGGAAGGAATCCTCAACAGGTCCAACAGTTCATTCAGGAACCGGTCTTTGTTTTGGTCAATGTATTGTTTCATTATTATTGTGTTTTATATACACATTAGATTTCTTGATATTTTAACATAAAAATTTTGTAATTCCAAAACCCTCCCTATATTTGATGCACGATTGCGTGTCATATTTTCAGCCTTTGTGAACTCAACTCTTCAATGAGTGGTTTTTGCAAAGGCTGAATCCTTTATAGGGCATGTGTGCGATCATTATTTTCCGAGCAATCTTCCTTCCACAAATTTCCAGTTCACCAGGTTGAACCAATTGCTGACGTACTCTGCACGCCTGTTTTGGTATTTGAGGTAATAGGCATGCTCCCATACATCAAGACCCAGCAATGGCAGGCCTTTCACAGGTGAAACATCCATCAGGGGATTGTCCTGGTTGGGTGTTGATCCAATCTGTAGTTTCCTTTCGCCATCCAGGTAAAGCCATGCCCATCCACTGCCAAATCTTGTCATGGCCGCATCACTCATTTTGGTTTTGAAGTTTTCGAAGCTATTGAAATTGGACAGCAGTGCCTGCTTCAAAGGGCCTTCATGAAGGGCTGTGCCAGGTGCCTGCATGCATTTCCAAAAAAGTTCATGGTTGTAATGACCGCCACCATTGTTGCGCAGCTTGGCCGAAAAGGTAGATATTTTTTTGAACGCATCTTCCAGGCTGATGTTTTCGCCTTTGAATTCTGCCAGTGCGGCCTCGTTCAGGTTTTTTGTGTATGCTGCAGCGTGCTTGGTATGGTGAATCTCCATGGTCATGGCATCCACGTATGGTTCCAGTGCACTGTAGGCATAGGGCAGGGGCGTTTGTACAAATGGTACGGTTTGCATGGAATCGTTGGCCAACAGGGAGCCAGGAATCATCCCCATTGCCCCTGCGGCCATGGTTCCTTTTACTGTGGTGCTGATGAATTTTCTGCGTGAGCTGTTGGTATGCATGGTATGTTATTTATGGTAAAGTTCAGGATCCTGATGCAATCTTCCGTTTGAAGAGTCCTTGTATTTTTCTGAAAAAACGGAAATAATATTCATTGTTGAACAATTGGGAATCGTTCATTGCCTTGTGCACAAGAAAAAATCCGATGGGCAACAGTACGATGCTGGAGAGCCAGATGCCAAGGAATGGCCCCATGATGTCCTGTTTGACAAATTTTTCTCCGAACATATTCAAGAGGTGGAATACCAGAAAGAATATGACTGCCACCACCAAAGGCATCCCAAGTCCTCCCTTTCTGATGATGGAACCCAGCGGGGCGCCAATCAGGAACAGCACGATACAGGCAAAGGACAGTGAATATTTCTTGTGCCATTGCAATCGGTAAAAACGCCAGTCGCGCACCCTTTGCTCATGGTCTGCTGCAATCAAATCAACTGAACTCTTGACGAGATTGATTTTGTCAGCCGCTTTGCTGAATGCAACATTGATGGCAGAGTCAGGTAGGTTGTAGCCATAGGTTTTGGCTTTTTGAGGACGGCCAGGCTTTCCTGGCTTCCACCCTTTTTCAAAATATTTGCCGAACAGATAAAAGCTCGTGATCTCTTTCTCCATTCGCTCAGATTCAATCCGGTTGATTTGCTTGCCAATGGAGTCGGTAGATTTTTGAAGTTGTCTGACATTCAGCATCTCATAGCTGCTCTTGAACATGCTGTCAGGGGTTTTGAGCACGTCAAAGCTGCTTAGGTCAAAAACTTTTTTGTATTTCTTGAAGCCAAGGCGGTAGTAGTCTGTCTGCTTGGTATTGTAGGGCCCTTTTTCCTGGTAGCGCCATCCGTTTTCAAGATCGAATTCAAGAAATTTCTTGTCATCGCTCACACTCATTTTACCTTTCTCTGCAATGATGATATTGTCCTGAAGGGAATATTGGTTTTCATAAATCACGATTTTGCTGATGCTGTTGCCATCATTTTCTTTTTTTCCTACTTTGATGGCAAAGCCAGGGATTTTATCATAAAAAATGCCCTCTTGTATATCAAAGGCAGGTTTGGCTACCCTAATGTCATAAAGCATGGTGGTAAACTTCAGGTTGGCAACAGGCATTACATAATTAGAAATCAGGAACGCCAGCACACTGATCACAACCGAGATGACCAACAGGGGGCGCATGAACCGGAGCAGGGGGATTCCAGCCGATTTGATGGCAACAAGTTCGAAACTTTCGCCCAGGTTGCCAAAGGTCATGATGGAAGAAATCAGGATGGCCAGCGGTAGTGCCAATGGGATGGCAGTGACAGTTACATAAGATGTTAATTCAAGAATGCTGGTCAGGTCCAGGCCTTTTCCTACCAGGTCGTCAATATATTTCCAAAAAAATTGCATCACCAACACGAAGAGTGTGATGAAGAAGGTCGCGATGAATGGACCGATGAATGCTTTTAAAACGAGTTTGTCAAGCTTCTTGAACATGTTTAATTACCCAGCCTGTGGAACAGATCATGTACTTGTACACCCCAAAGTCTTGACTGGTCGGCAATTTCCTTTTTTTCTGCGAAATCCTTGATGACCAGGATGGTCTGGCTGCTTACTTCAGACTTTTCGATTGAAAATTCAAAATATTCATTTTGAGGGGCATGCAGCCAATGGAATCGGATGAATTTATTCTCCTCTGCTTCCAGAACTTCCGCTTTTTCAACAGAACCATTCCAGGAAAAGCTGAATACGGTATCCCTTTCATCTACCCTGTCTGCAAACCATTCCTGCAATCCGGCAGGGGTTGAAAGAAACTCATACAAGATGTTGGGTGAACATCTTACTGGGTACTCTATAGAAAATAACTGTTTGCTCATGTTGTTTTGTATTTGTCTCTAATCACATTTCAATTGCCTGCACCATGCAATGATAGAAAAATATCGGAATTGAAAAAATATAATTTGATGTTTCTTTCCAACTTTTTGACCGTGATTTTCCCCATTTCCGAAGGGTGTTTTTACGGGGTTGAATATCAATGTTTTATGTCGAATTTTCAATTATCGGCTTGCAAGATTGCTTCATTTAACAATATTTTCGCAATAATCACGTTTAGTTAGGGTTAAGAACCGTCCTTAAGAAAATTAATTTAAAATCCATCCCATGAGCATGCGCCAACTGCGTATAGGTCAATCCATCACCTTGCGCGAATCTCCAAGTCTAGAAAAATACCTCCAAGACATCAGTAAAGTTCCCATGATCAGTGCAGAAGAGGAAGTCAGGTTGGCAGCATTGATCAGAAAAGGAGACCAATCAGCATTAGAAAAACTTACAAAAGCCAACCTGCGGTTCGTCGTTTCGGTGGCCAAACAATACCAACACCAGGGGTTATCGCTTTCGGATCTCATCAATGAGGGAAATCTGGGTTTGATCCGTGCTTCAAAAAGATTTGATGAAACCAAGGGTTTCAGGTTCATTTCTTACGCCGTATGGTGGATCCGACAGAGCATCCTTCAGGCATTGGCCGATCAGTCGCGCATTGTCAGGGTTCCCTTGAACAGGGTTGGCGTTCGCAACAAAATCGCCAGGGCTGCCCAGCACCTCGAACAGGATTTCGAAAGGGAGCCTACAGCTGAAGAAATATCAGAATACCTGGAGATGGATCTCGAAGAGGTTTCCTCAACCATCAACCTGGCCAACCGGCATGTCAGCATCGATTCTCCGGTAGGAGAGGATGGGGAAGGTACCATGATTGATGTGATGGAAAACAAGGAAGCAGATGCTGCAGACCATGAAATTCAACACGAATCAATGCATTATGAAATTGAATTGGCCCTCCGCAGTTTGCCGGAAAAACAACAGAAGGTCATCAGATGCCTCTATGGCATTGGGATGGACAGGCCCATGGGGATGGAAGATATAGGTGTGGAATGCAACATCACCCGTGAAAGGGTCAGGCAGATCAGGGATAAAGCGTTGGATGCACTTCGGTTTACTGCCAATACCATGCGTTTGAGAACCTTCCTTTAGGCTAAATATTGCTCTTTCTTTTAGCAGCCAGGGAAAGCTGGCCAATGCTGAAGGAAAACTAATTGCAGAATCATTAACTTTGCAAGAATGAACATCCCAGGGTGTTCATTTTTCATTAAAGCCGGAAGAACATGTTTGAAAATTTAAGTGAAAAGATAGCTTCAGCCTTCAAGCAAATCAAGGGTGAAGGAAGGATCTCAGACCTCAATGTAGCCAATACGGTCAAGGACATCCGCAAGGCATTGTTGGACGCAGACGTCAACTTCAAAATTGCCAAGGAGTTCACTGATAATGTGAAGGAGAAGGCCATGGGGCAGAAAGTATTGACTGCAGTGAGCCCTGGTCAGCTCATGATCAAGATTGTGCAGGATGAGCTGACGGAATTGATGGGCGGCATGGCCAGTGAGTTCAACGCCACTGGAAATCCGGCCATTATCCTCATTGCAGGTTTGCAAGGTTCCGGTAAAACCACCTTCAGTGGAAAGCTGGCCAATTATCTAAAGACTCAAAAAGGGAAATCACCCTTGTTGGTAGCGGCGGATGTCTACAGGCCAGCGGCCATTGACCAGCTCAAGGTTTTAGGAGGACAAATTGGCGTTGATGTATATGCTGAGCCTGAAAACAAAGATCCAAGGGCTATCGCAGAGAATGCATTGAAACAAGCCAAGACCACCAACAAGAATGTAATCATCATAGATACGGCAGGTCGTTTGGCGGTGGATGAGGTCATGATGAATGAGGTCGCCGGTCTTAAGGCGGCGCTGCAGCCACAGGAAATACTTTTCGTTGTCGATTCAATGACCGGACAGGATGCAGTGAATACTGCCAAGGCATTCAATGAAAGGCTTGATTTTACAGGTGTTGTACTCACCAAACTGGATGGCGACACCAGGGGTGGGGCAGCCTTATCTATCAAATATACCGTTCAAAAGCCCATCAAGTTCATCAGCAGTGGTGAGAAAATGGAGACCCTGGATGTTTTCCATCCAGACCGTATGGCCCAGCGAATCTTGGGTATGGGTGATATTGCTTCATTGGTGGAAAGGGCACAGGCGCAGTTTGATGAGGAACAGGCCAAGAAACTGGAGAAAAAAATCAGGAAGAACCAATTTGATTTTCAGGACTTCCTGGACCAATTGCAGCAGATCAAAAAAATGGGTAACCTCAAAGACCTGATGGGCATGATTCCTGGCATGGGCAAGGCCATGAAAGACATTGACATCAGTGATGATGCCTTCAAGGGAGTGGAATCCATCATCAGCTCCATGACCCCCTTTGAAAGGTCCAACCCGGATGTGATTGATCTCAAGCGCAAGCAACGCATTGCCAAAGGTTGTGGAAGAGACATGAATGAAGTCAATCAGTTCTTCAAACAGTTTGAGCAAATGAAACAAATGATGAAGGGAATGAACAACATGCCTGCCATGCCCAGGATGGGCGGAAGGCGATAAACACTGAAGGTGGTGATAGCGTTTTATGATGTTTTTCACGTATTTTCCTGACAGTTGTTTTTGGTAGTTCTTGCCTAATGCCTATATTTGCACCTCGATTCGAAACAATTTTATTCATCACCCACTAAAAATTTACATTTTTTATGGCTGTCAAAATCAGACTCCAACGTCACGGAAGCAAGAAGCGTCCATTTTACTTCATCGTAGTAGCAGATGCACGCGCACCTCGCGATGGTAAATTCATCCAGAAGATCGGTACTTATAATCCGCTCACTCATCCCGCAACTGTATTGGTAGACCGTCAGAAGTCACTTGAGTGGCTGAACAATGGTGCACAACCAACAGACACAGTTCGTAAGATTCTTTCAACCAAAGGTGTACTGTTCCTGAAGCATTTGCTTCGTGGAGTTGATCTTGGTTTGTTTGATCATGCAACAGCGATGACCAAGTTTGAAGCTTGGCACCAAGAGCAAGAGTCAAAAACAAGGGCTCGTCAAGAAGCTGCTGCCCGCGAACGCCGTCAAAGGAATCGCCCAGCCGCTGCACCAAGCCGTCCAATCCCTGTTCAAGTTGCACAGCCTGAACAAACTGAACAGCAAGACGCACCTTCAGCTGAGTAAGCAAAAAAATAAAATCAAAAGCCTCGTTCCAAACGGGGCTTTTTTATGCCATGGAAAATTATCTAAGCATCGGAAAACTGGCTGCCACTTTTGGGGTGAAGGGAGAGGTAGTATTGGAGCATCACCTTGGTGAGGATGCCAGCCTTGAAGGGGTGGTTGCCATTTTTATTGAAGAATTCACGGGCAAGTTTATTCCCTATTTTATTGGCGGCAGCAAAACAAAATCTGGCACAGAAATGATCCTGCACCTGGAAGGCATTGACAGCCCCGAGAGTGCCAAGCGGTTTCTCCGTAAAAAAATCTGGCTTAAGGAAGAGGATGTTAAAAAAACAGCTTCAGCCACTGCCCCCATCTCCATGTTAGGGTTCATGGTTTATGATAACAAGAAACCCTTGTCTGCTGTGTTGGAAGTAATTGAACAACCTGTTCAGATACTGCTTCGCATTGAGTTGCAAGGAAAAGAGGTGCTGGTTCCGCTCAATGAAAGCACGCTCGACAAGATAGACCACAAGCAAGGAAAAATTTTTGTAACCCTGCCGGATGGTTTACTCGATATTTATCTACTTTGAGTTGATATTTCCTTCTTATTATGGCTGGTCAGCAACCCTATATTGCCCATTTTGACCTGGACGCCTTTTTCGTTTCAGTGGAGAGAATCCTTGACCCATCATTGGTTGGTAAAGCATTGATTCTAGGAGGCTCCCGGGAGCGTGGCGTGGTAAGCACTTGCAGTTATGAAGCCAGGAAATATGGTGTACATTCTGCTATGCCCATGGCAAGGGCTGTTGCCCTTTGCCCACATGCTATTGTGATGCAGGGTACACGGGGCCAATACAGCAAATTTTCACAATGGGTTACTGATATCATTGCAGCCAAATCACCTCTTTACGAGAAAGCTTCCATCGATGAGTTCTACATTGACCTGACCGGCATGGACAAGTTCTTTGATCCGCTTCAATGGACCATCGACCTGCGCAATGAAATCATTGACACCACAGGTTTGCCCATCTCTTTTGGTTTGGCATCCAACAAAATGGTGGCAAAAATGGCCACCAATGCGGCAAAACCCAATGGCTTTTTGCAAGTAATGCCTGGAAAGGAAAAGGAGTTTCTTGCTCCTCTAAAGGTTGGTGAAATCCCCGGAGTGGGGGAACATATGTTGAAAACCATGCATTCACTGGGAATCATGACCATCAGTGATTTGTCTGCATATCCCCAGCACCTTTTAGAACATAATTTTGGCAAATACGGGGAGGTCTTGCAGCAAAAAGCAGCGGGCAATTATGCAGGAGCAGTGCACCATTCTCATGAGGCAAAATCAATGTCAACCGAGCACACCTTTTCGGAAAATACGGTAGACCTGGATTTTTTGAACGCTGAACTGGTGCGAATGACGGAAAAACTAGGACATGAACTGAGAGAAGAAGGCAAAATGACCAAATGTGTTGCGGTAAAAATCAGGTATCCGGATTTCGAGACCCATACCAGGCAAATGGCCATTGCACCATCATCCTATGATGATGAACTGATCAAGGTGGTCAAAGACCTTTTTGGGAGCCTCTACGAAAAAAAGCATTCCGTCAGATTGGTGGGTGTCCGGTTCAGTGAGTTGACGGCCAATAGTCTTCAGACCGATCTCTTCGACAACAGGGTCCGAAAGGCCAATTTATATACAGCCATCGATGCCGTGAAATTGCGGTTTGGGAAAAAATCAGTGGGCAGGGGTGGATAAATCTGTGTAAATATGACTACTAAACCGAGTAGTTTTGGATATTTTTTAATTACTTAGCAAAAAAAGTGAAATGGGACTAAAACTGGGGGATGATGCGCCGAATTTTCAAGCTAAGTCAACAGAAGGGGAAATCGATTTTTACTCATATTTGGGATCGAGCTGGGGAATCATCTTTTCCCATCCTGGTGCTTTTACACCCGTTTGCACTACAGAATTAGGGGAAGTAGCGAGGTTGAAAGAAGCATTTGATAAACGAAATGTAAAAGTGGTAGCCCTTACAACGAATCATTTGGATCATATCAAAGATTGGGTAAAGGATATCAATGAAACCCAGCATTGCACAGTCAATTTCCCCATTATTGCTGACCATGATCGAAAGATTGCAACAATGTACGGCATGATTCACCCCAACGCCTCTGCAACCTTTACTGTGAGGTCATTGTTTGTGATTTCCCCCAATCGGGAAATAAAACTTAAAATAACCTATCCGGCCT
>JAJTFY010000156.1 GCA_021299175.1 Chitinophagaceae bacterium | reverse complement strand
CTTCAGGCCCTGGCCTTGCACCACCGCAAGCAATTCAAGATCCCTTTCATCGCCATCACAGGAAGCAACGGTAAAACAACCACCAAAGAATTGCTGCATGCCGTCTTGTCAAGCACGTATACTACCTATACCACCAAAGGAAACCTCAACAACCACATCGGTGTGCCACTGACCATCTTGTCTATCAAAGACGATGCTGCCATGGCCATCATCGAAATGGGAGCGAACCATCAAAAAGAAATTGAAAGCTATTGCAAGATCGCATTGCCCACACACGGGATCATCAACAACTGCGGAAAGGCCCACCTGGAAGGGTTTGGCGGCGTTGAAGGAATCAGGAAAGGAAAAGGAGAATTGTTTGATTTTCTGTCCCTGAACAAGGGCACCGCGTTTATCAATGCTGGATTGGATTACCTCATCGACATGTCATCCGCCATCAACAACAAGATTTTCTATGGCGGGAAAGGTAATGCATTCGAGGCTGATGTATTTCAAAGCGAGCCCCTGCTTGCACTCGAAATCAAAAGTGAAAAATGGGGAACACAGAAAATTTTTACACAGTTGGTGGGCGCATACAACAAGCCCAACATAGAAGCCGCCATTTGCGTGGGAGATTATTTTGGCATTGCTTTTGAATCCATCAAACATGCCATAGAGGCCTATGTACCGGACAATGCGAGATCACAACTGATCAAAAAAGGAAACAATACCATCATTCTGGATGCTTGATCATCAAAAATGGCATACAGCAGGTAGTACTTGTTGGTGGAGACTTTGCTTTTGTTGAGCACCCCTTTACCTATTGCAGAGATGCAGCGATGGCAGCGGAATGGATCAGAAGCAACCCTCCCGCCAATGCACTCATTTTGATCAAGGGCTCAAGGGGCATCAGGATGGAAAAATTGCTGGATTCTTTTTGATGACGGACTAAAGTCACCATCCTTACAGCAATGAAAATATAATTTTGAAAAAAATACCCATGAGCAATTTCAAAGAATCTTACCTATACAGTGTGTTGAACAACAAGTGCCCCCGGTGCAGAAAAGGCAATATTTATACTTCTTCGAATGCCTACAAGCTTGGACAGATGACAACAATGAACGAGACCTGCCCGGTGTGCGGACAAGTGACAGAACTTGAAGTTGGATTCTTTTATGGCACGGCCTACGTAAGCTATGCCCTTACGGTAGCCTTCAGTGTGGCGACCTTTGTGGCCTGGTGGGTACTGATTGGGATGTCACTGGACGACAACCGATTTTTTTGGTGGATGTGCACCAATGCCATTTTGATGATCCTGATGCAACTCCTTTTCATGCGGCTGTCCAGAAGCATTTGGCTTTCATGGTTTGTTTCTTACGACCCGAACGCCAAGGAAAGCACTGAGGAATCAGACAAATGATTTAACTTGTACTTCTTAAAACAATCAATAGAATCATGAAACAATTCATTTCAATGCTGTTTCTGCTGATTTCAGCCAACAGCTTTGCCCAGAAGGGCTTCACTATTTCTGGAGATGTCAGCAAGGTAAAAGACCCCGTTGCAAAAGTTTATCTTAACTATTATGCTGACGGAAAATCCACCATGGACAGTGCAGAAGTAAAAGATGGCAAGTTCAGTTTTACAGGCACATTAACTGACCCGGTCATGGGCAGCCTGAGGGCAAAATACCAAGAGGTACCCGGCGCTAAGTCGATGAAGGCAATCTCTTACAATAGAGATATTAAGCAGGTTTTCCTTGAAAATTCAAAGATTAAAATTGTGAGTGTTGACTCATTCGCCAATGCAACCATCAAAGGATCAAAGTCTCATGCAGCCTATGTTTCATGGACTGACCTGACCAAGGAGGAAACTGCACAATCGGCGGCGCTCAACAAGGAATACAGTGAGTATTACAAAAAGAAAGACCAGGCTGGAATGGATAGGATTGATGCTGCTTTCGACAAATTGACCGAACAGAAAAACATCAAAAACAAGCAGTACCTCAAAGACAATGCATCCTCTCCAATTGCCATGTTTGTATTGAAACAATATGCCGGTTATGACATCAATGCTGATGATGTTGAACCCATGTTCCTCGCCCTGCCTGAACAATTGAGGGCAAGTCCTGCAGGAAAAGACATGGCAGAAAAACTGGAGACTGCTAAGAAAACAGGTGTTGGCAAAATGGCCATGGACTTTACACAAAACGATACATTGGGCAACCCAGTTTCGCTTTCATCATTCCGTGGAAAATATGTACTGATCGATTTCTGGGCCAGCTGGTGTGGACCCTGCCGTCAGGAGAACCCCAACGTAGTAAAGGCATTCAATGCATACAACAGCAAAGGCTTTACTGTATTGGGCGTTTCATTGGATCAGCCTACAGCCAAAGACAAGTGGATGAAGGCCATTCATGATGACAAACTCACCTGGACGCAGGTATCAGACTTGAAATATTGGAAAAATGATGTGGCCGTGCAATACGGCATACAGGCCATCCCACAGAATTTCCTGATTGATCCTCAAGGAAAGATTGTAGGCAAAAACCTTCGTGGCGAAGCCTTGAACAAGAAATTGGCTGATATTTTCAAATAATAGTTCTAGCATTGATTAGACGTTTTATTCGATCCCGGTTGCCTGATGCAACCGGGATTTTTTGTCTCAAAGCTACTTTTGCATGCGAGTGGGAGCCTGGCCCATGACCCAGAACAGCTGATTTCTCCCATATTTTTCGGATATTCGCGGCTCTAAAACAACCAATATGGGCAAATACAAAGCAGGCGTACTGTTCGGAGATGATCTGAAAGCACTTTACCAAGACGCAAAAGACAATCAATTCGCCATGCCTGCAGTGAATACTACAGGTACAGATACTATCAATGCAACCCTGGAAGCGGCAGCTGCTGTGAACTCTCCTGTCATCATTCAGTTTTCGAATGGTGGAGCGCAGTTTATTGCAGGCAAAGGCATGCCCAATGATCAATTGCAAGCCAATATTTCAGGTGCCATTTCTGGTGCCCTGCACATCCACAATGTGGCCAAATACTATGGTGTACCTGTAGTCCTCCATACCGACCACGCTTCTAAAAAATGGTTGCCCTGGATCAGTGGATTGATCGATGCAGGTGAACAATACAATAAAGAAAAAGGACAACCCCTTTTCAGCTCTCACATGCTTGACCTCAGTGAAGAGCCGTTGGAAGAGAATATCGCTACTTCTGCAGAATATTTCAAGCGCATGGCTCCACTGGGAATGGGCATTGAAATTGAGCTCGGTGTTACTGGTGGTGAAGAAGATGGTGTAGACAATTCCGATGTTGAGAACGACAAACTCTATACCCAACCCCAACATGTTGCCCATGCATACACTGAATTGGGAAAGGTAGGTGAACTGTTTACTGTGGCCGCAGCTTTTGGCAATGTCCATGGAGTATACAGCCCGGGCAATGTTCAACTGCGTCCAGAAATTTTGAAAAATTCACAGGATTATATCCAGAAAACATTCAACACCGGTGACAAGCCAGTATTCTTCGTGTTCCATGGTGGAAGCGGTTCACCCCAGCACCAAATCAGGGAAGCCATCAGCTATGGTGCCATCAAAATGAACATCGATACAGATCTTCAGTGGGCTTTCTGGGAAGGAGTTCTGAACAATTACAAAAAGAACGAAGCTTATCTCCAGGCACAATTGGGCAATCCTGAAGGCGCTGAAAAGCCTAATAAGAAATACTACGATCCAAGGGTATGGCTTCGTAAAGGTGAAGAGACTTTCATGGCCAGGTTGAAGGTGGCCTTTGAGGATCTGAATTGCATTAATAGGAACGCATAAGTCTATCGTCCCATCCAACCTCCATCTACAGTGAGGATTTCTCCATGCACGTAGCTGCTGGCTGCGGAAGCCAAATAGACAATGGCGCCCTTGAAATCTTCGGGTTCACCCCAGCGTTTTGCAGGAATACGATCGAGGATTGACTTGCTGCGCTCAGGATCATTTCTGAGGGCTTCGGTATTATCAGTAGCAATATAACCGGGTGCAATCCCATTTACATTCACGCCTTTTGAAGCCCACTCATTGGCCAATGCTTTTACAAGGCTGGACAAGGCCCCTTTGCTGGCTGCATATCCAGGAACATTGATGCCGCCCTGGAAAGAGAGCAATGAACAGGTAAAAATTATTTTCCCGGATCCTCTTTCAATCATTTTTTTGCCAATCTCTCTGGACATGATGAACTGTGCGTCCAGGTTGATATTGATGACACGGTCCCAATACTCATCGCTGTGTTCGGCAACAGGATTGCGCATGATGGTACCAGCATTGTTCACCAAGATATCTGGCACAATGCCGGCATCATTCAACTGACCAAGAAAAGCATAGATGCTTTCACGGCTGGAAAAATC
>JAJTFY010000155.1 GCA_021299175.1 Chitinophagaceae bacterium | reverse complement strand
TTGGGTTTTATAGTTGTTTATCGCCTTTGATCCTGAGTGTGCTTTTGATCTTATTGGCCTGATGAATCAGTTCCTGTTTTTCATTGCTGATGATGGTCGCATGTCCCATTTTTCGCCCGGGCTTGGTATCGGTCTTGCCATAGAGATGAACGAAAACATCAGGGATAGACAAGATTTCTTCCAATCCCTCGTATTCCGTTTTTCCTGCATACCCTTCGGCACCAAGCAGGTTGACCATCATGGAAGACATGATCATTGCTGTGTTGCCCAGCGGATAGTTCAGGATGATCCTCCAAAGCATGTCAAACTGAGAACTATAGTGGGCTTCAATGGTATGATGCCCTGAATTGTGCACCCTTGGCGCAGTTTCATTGACCCAAACATTTCCTTCCCTGTCAACAAACATCTCAATGGCAAAAATACCTGGTGAATCCAGTTTTCTGGCAACTGTCAGCGCTATTGCTTCTGCCTTCCACATGGTCTTTTCAGGTATGGAAGCAGGGCAAAGCTGAAGATCCAGCAGATTGAGGACAGGGTCGAAAAACATCTCCACAGGAGGATAAATGGCGGTTTTGCCGTTTTCAGCCACTGCCACAATGATGGCAATTTCCTTTTCAATCGAGATCATTTTTTCCAATACAGCGGGGGCATCAAATCCAAGAGGAATATCTTCTTGTTTTTTGATGATTTGTACACCTTTTCCATCATATCCGCCCGTTGCCAGCTTGTGTACGGCAGGCAGAAAATCAATATTGTTTTTCAGCTCTTCCCTGTTTTGCAGCACCTTGTAAGATGCAGTAGGAATCTGATGTTCAGTATAAAATTCCTTTTGTAGTATTTTGTTTTTGATCGTACGCAGTGCCTGGGGTTTTGGAATGATGCGGCATCCTCTTTTCTCCAATTCAAAGAGTGCTTCCACATTGACATTTTCTATTTCGATGGTAATGACATCCAATCCTTCTCCAAACCTGATGACATCATCATAATTGGTGATGTCGCCCAGAATGAAATGATGACATAGTTTGGCGGAAGGACATGAAGGGTCCTTCTCCATCACACTGACTTCAACGGGATAGTT
Source organism: Chitinophagaceae bacterium (assembly GCA_021299175.1). Lineage (GTDB taxonomy): Bacteria > Bacteroidota > Bacteroidia > Chitinophagales > Chitinophagaceae > Pollutibacter. The sequence goes on along the minus strand of JAJTFY010000155.1, from coordinate 4,590 downwards.
GGCCGCCTCTTGTAAAAGCATCCTGCCCAGCTGACCTCCTCCCAAAATACCTGCCTTGATCATAGAATGCAAATATCTTTAACTTATCGCTAATTCAAAACCATTAATTTTGTAAAGTGATGCACATCAAAGCCCCAATATTCAGAAAGATCGTTTTTTTGCTCCTTTTTCAAGGATTGATGGCCTGTTTGGCAGGCAGGGCTCAAAGCTCTTTTGTTGAATACCAAAAGTCGTTTTCGCGGGTTTCAAAGGCCTTTGCCAACAGGGAGGATACCCTGAAAAAGCAGTTCGCCGCCAAAAAGTTGGCCTGGCCAGCAAACTATGTGTACATACGTTCTTTCAAATTCAACAGCGACTTGCAGGTTTGGGTAAAAAACAAGCTCACCGATACCTTTTCCCTTTTCAAGTCTTACCGCATTTGTGCGCTAGCAGGAACCATGGGCCCAAAGCGAATGGAAGGTGATTATCAGGTGCCAGAGGGATTTTATTATATCAATGAATTCAATGCCAACAGTACTTACCACCTTTCGCTGGGGTTGAATTATCCCAATCCTTCAGATAAACTGCTCGCCGATTCAATGAAGCCAGGTGGGGAGATTTATATTCATGGAAGCTGTGTAACCGTTGGATGTATCCCTCTTACAGATCCATTGATTGAAGAACTGTATATTCTTTCCACTTATGCAAGGGCTGCAGGACAAGAATTCATTCCAGTTCATATTTTCCCCGCCAAGTACAGGGAGACCAGAAGTGCCGAGTATCTGGAGAAAGTATTCACGGCAGATCCTTCCTTGAAAACATTTGAAGCCAATCTTCGCAGGGTATATGATTTTTTTGAGGACAACAGGAGATTGCCTGTGGTAGCGGTTTCGCCCAAGGGGGACTATGTATTTTATTGATAACCATCACGACTGAAAACTTCAGTTGGATAGCAATTGTTAGGCAAAATATCAACGTAATCAAATGATCAAGGTTAGTCAACTTAAAAAATCATACGGCAGTTTCGAAGCAGTCAAGGGCATCAGTTTTGATGTGCAGGAGGGAGAAATCTTTGGATTGCTTGGCCCCAATGGTGCAGGCAAATCCACTACCCTTGAGATCATGGAAACCCTTCGGCTCAAATCCTCAGGAGAAGTAAACATCGCAGGATTTGATCTGGATAAGCAACCTGATGAGATCAAAAAAATCATTGGTGTTCAACTCCAGACCTCAGGCTTTTACCCTGGATTGAAACTCTTGGAACTGATTGACCTGTTTCGCGGATTGTACAACCGGAAAGTTGATCCGATGGAGCTGCTGGCCAAGGTTAACCTGGAAGAAAAGGCAAAATCATTGTACAAGTCCCTTAGTGGTGGTCAAAAGCAACGGTTTTCCATCGCCACAACCCTGATCAATGACCCAAAGATCATCTTCCTGGATGAGCCCACCACAGGCCTGGATCCCCAGGCAAGAAGGAACCTTTGGGATCTGATCAAAAATATTCGTGCGTTAGGCACCACGGTAATCATCACCACCCATTATATGGATGAGGCTGAGTACCTCTGTGATCGGGTAGCCATCATGGATGCAGGTCAGATCATCTCTCTGGATCATCCTGATCGCTTGATTGATCAACTGATTGCCAGCGGGTTTGAAAAAAAGAAGGAATCCAAGGGAGCCAATCTCGAAGATGTTTTTATACAAATGACCGGAAGGGTCTTGAGAGAGGATTAAATCAGTCAATCCAGATAAGCTTAATTCACTATTTTTACCATACATTTTACAACGCATGAAAAAACTATTTTTCCTTTCCTTATCAATCAGTTTGTTCGCTGTTTCTTTTGCTCAAACCAAAACAGCGCCCAAGGCTACAACACCAGCAGTGAAGACTGCTGCACCCAAATCAACAACACCTGCCAAACCAGTTGCGAAAACAGCGACCAAGACCAATCCAGCCATTGTTTTGAAGACTGCAGAAGATTCCATGAGTTATTCCATTGGTGTGCTCGATGGTAATTTTTTCAAATCACAGGGCATCGAAAAAATAAATGCAGCTGTATTGGCATCAGGTTTTGCTGACGCTTTGAAAGGCAAGCCCCTCTTCACTCCTGAGCAATGCGACATGATCGTTCGCACCGCGATGCAAAAAAATGTAAGAAAGAAAATACAGCCTGCGATTGACGAGGGCCTTAAGTTCCTTGCTGAAAATGCAAAGAAGCCCGGTGTGAAACAAACTGCATCAGGACTGCAGTATGAAGTGATTACCGAAGGCAAAGGTGCCAAGCCTGCCGATACCAATGTGGTAAAAGTTCATTACGAGGGTTTTCTCATGAACGGCAAAAAATTTGACAGTTCAAGAGACAGGGGAGAGCCAACGCAGTTTCCTTTGAATCAGGTCATCAGGGGCTGGACAGAAGGTGTCCAGTTGATGGGAATCGGATCAAAGTACAAGTTCTATATTCCTTATCAGTTGGCCTATGGTGAGCAGGGGTCAGGTGAGATGATTCCTGGTGGTTCCCTCCTGATTTTTGAGGTGACAACAGATCCGCGGTACCCCATCGGCAAAGTGCAGTTTGTTGACTATTCTGAGAAGGAAAAGGAAGCAAGACTTGCAGATATCTTGTTTTTGCCAAGGATGCTTGAGTATGCTGTATTGAACCTTGATGAAACACAGATCCAGACACCATACCGTGAAGGCGGTTGGACGGTGAATCAGCTGATTCACCATGTGGCCGATTCTCACATGAATGCCTTCATTCGATTCAAGCTTGGATTGACAGAAGATGCACCGGTCATCAAACCTTATAACCAGGACCAATGGGTTGAAACGGCGGATGTCTTGAACAGCCCCGTCAATATATCCATCACCCTGCTTCATTCTCTGCATCATCGCTGGTATGAATTGCTGAAAACGATCAAAGATGAGGAGTGGCAACGAACCGTATTTCATCCTGAGCAGCAGCGCCATATCACCCTCTGGCAGTTGCTGTTGATCTATGCCTGGCACGGAAAGCACCACGCTGCACACGTTACCAACCTCCGGGAGCAAATGGGTTGGTAGACCTGTTGTTCATATTGTGTAATTTATCCTAATCTCCGTCTATGAAAGGCTTCCATTTTTCGAAATATACAAAGCGTGATGACGGGAAAAGTGATTTTGAAAAATTGCTTGACATCTTCATGCAATTGCTGGACTATACCAATGGTGATGCCGAGGAAGCCTTGCGCTGGATGACCGAGCTGGACAAGGAGTACAAGTTCAGCACACCACAATATGGCATTGGAGATTTTATTGAAGACCTTAAGCAAAAAGGGTATATCGACGATCAGAATGAAAAAGGCGAAATAAAAATCACCCCCAAAACAGAGCAAGGGATCAGAAAACGTTCACTGGATGAGATTTTTGGTAAGCTGAAAAAAGCGCGGAAGGGCAATCACAGCACTTTCAAGTCAGGTCAGGGTGATGAAACCAATCCTGAAACCAGGCCATTCCAATTTGGCGATATGCTTGACCAGATTGATTTTGTGAGTTCTATCCGGAATTCTCAGATCAACAGTGGGATAGAAAATTTTTCGATGCGTGAGGAAGACCTTGAAATCCGTGAAGCCGATTTCAAGACGCAGACCTCCACAGTATTGATGATTGACATCTCACATTCCATGATATTGTATGGAGAGGATCGGATCACACCAGCCAAGAAAGTGGCCATGGCATTGAGCGAACTGATCAAGACCAAGTATCCCAAAGATACCCTCGACATTGTAGTATTCGGGAATGATGCCTGGACCATTGAAGTAAAGGATCTTCCATACCTCCAGGTAGGGCCCTACCATACCAATACCGTTGCGGGTTTGGAACTTGCCATGGATATTCTTCGCAGGAGGAAAAATTCCAATAAGCAGATTTTCATGATTACCGACGGTAAACCAACCTGTCTCAAGGAAGGAAAAAACTATTATAAAAACGCTTTCGGTCTTGACAGGAAAATCACCAACCGCTGTCTTAATCTCGCAGCGCAGTGCAAGAAAGTAAAAATCAAAATCACCACTTTCATGATCACCAGCGACCCCTATCTGCAAAGTTTCGTGAGGGCATTCACAGAAAGCAACAACGGACGTGCATTTTATGCATCCCTTGACAAACTCGGCAGTTTTGTGTTTGATGATTTTGAAAAAGGGAAAAAGCGGAATGTTATGTAGCGGCATCTGTATTTTTCTTCAACCCCTTCAACTTCTTCAACCCCTTCAACCTCCCTCAACCTCTCTAAACTTCTCTCAACATTCTCTATGGATAATATAAAAACACTCGGCGCGCTAAAAGCAACAGGCTATAAAAGCAAAAGCATAAAGGAAGAAATGCGTGATAACCTGATTGCAAAAATGCAGGCAGGGGAGGAAAGATTTCCCGGAATTGTCGGCTATGAGGATACGGTTATACCGGATACCGAAAGGGCTATTCTGTCAAGGCACAACATGCTCTTCCTCGGTTTGCGTGGCCAGGCCAAAACCCGGATGGCGCGCCTGATGACCGATTTGCTGGATGAATATGTTCCATACATTGCCGGCAGTGATATCCATGACGATCCATTCCATCCCATTTCAACGTATGGA
>JAJTFY010000154.1 GCA_021299175.1 Chitinophagaceae bacterium | reverse complement strand
TTGCAAGGAAGTTGAACAAGGGCATGCTGCGCTTGAACTATAGCCTGAACAACAGCAACAGGAATTACCTTGATGATTCACTTGATATCGCTGGTTTTGCGAAATTCATCCAATCCGATTATGAGGGAAGGTCTTCTTACCTGGAGGCCCTGGGCAATCTTGATGTTACAAAAAACATCAAGTTGCTGATGGGATTGGAACACCGCTGGCAGCATACAGACCAGTACTATCTTTCACTGAGCAGTTGGGGGAAATACGAAAGCACGCTTTCTGATGACTCTGCCAAGACCAACATCAGCAGTGCATTTGCTTCTGCTGTGTACAACAACGGAAAGGGTTTCAACCTGGAGTCAGGCATCCGCTTCAACCAGCACAGCAGGTTTGGCAGCAACATGACCTATACCATCAATCCTTCGTATATTATCGCCAATGCATTCAAGCTGGCCTTCAATCTTTCCTCTGCTTTTACAGCCCCAACATTATACCAATTGTATGATGGATATGCAGGCAACAGGAAACTCAATCCAGAAACTTCGACAAGCGCAGAACTTTCGCTCCAATACATTGGCAGTGAACATTTCACTGCAAGGCTCACAGGATTCAACCGCAATATCCGCAATGGCATTGACTATGATTTTGTCAACAACAGATACTTCAACAATGCCATCCAAAGAACAAATGGTTTTGAATTGGAGACTGGTTATTCCAAAGAAAAATGGAACATCAAGTTGAATTATACCTTCCTGAAGGGTGAAGTAACCACCACCAATTTTGTGTATAACCCAAGCACTTGGGGCTATACAGCCAAGGGAGACACGACCTATTCACACCTGTTCAGGGTTCCCCAAAGCAGCCTGAATGCGAGTGTAGGATTCCAGGTCAACAGCAAGTTTTATCTCTCGATTTCTCAACGTTTTGCAGGCAAAAGATTTGAGCCCATCTATGGCGGGAAGCCCAAAGAACTGGCCAACTTCAACACAACTGACCTTTTTGGACAACACACAATTGGTAAACATTTCAGCATCTATGCTGGATTGAAAAACATGTTCAATGTGCAGTACCAGGAAGTAATGGGCTATGCGGCCAGGGGGAGGAATTTTGTAGTTGGGGTGAGGGTGAAGTGATACGTTGAAGAAGTTGAAGGGGTTGAGGAGGTTGAGGGAGGTGTAGAGAGGTTGAAGAATCAAAGCCTGAATAAGGATCATACAGACCCTAATTCAGTGATGGATTGATATTGCTTTAAAAATATTAAATTGCTTTTGCAATTATCTTCTTCAACCCCTTCAACCCCTTCAACCCCTTCAACCCCTTCAACNCTTCAACCCCTTCAACCCCTTCAACCCCTTCAACCCCTTCAACTTTCTCAACCCATGACCTTCGACGAAATCCTCACCATCAGTTTCACTCTTTTCGCCGTGATTGACATCATCGGATCGATTCCATTGTTGCTGTCTCTGAAGCAAAAAATGGGTGGCATTCATGAGATGAAGGCCAGTCTGATTTCCGGAGGTTTGATGATTTTCTTCTTGTTTGTTGGAGAGAAATTTTTAGGCATTCTTGGTGTGGATGTAAAGTCCTTTGCTGTTGGGGGATCCATCGTGATCTTCATCCTCGGCCTTGAAATGGTGCTGGGCATTGAGTTTTTCAAGGGTGATGCCAATCCTAAGTCTGGCACTGTTGTTCCCATCGCCTTTCCCTTGATTGCAGGATCCGGAACCCTGACCACCATCATCTCACTCCGATCCAGCTACAGTGAATTGCCCATCCTGATTGGCATTCTGGTGAATGTGGTTTTCGTATACCTGGTATTGCATGCTTTAGACTTCATCGCTAAAATACTGGGACAGGCAGGCATGCTGGCCGTCCGAAAATTCTTCGGCGTGGTGCTGTTGGCCATTGCGGTAAAGATTTTCGCAAACAATGTTGGTGGGTTGATCAAATGATTTAAAATGGTTCTGCATTGAACTGTTTCAGCTAATATTGGTTTATTAAAAAAAATGCAAATGAAGAAATTATTGGTCACTCCCGTATTAATCGTTTTGGCCTTGGGCTGGACAGGCTGGAAGACAAAACAAACTAGCCAACCTTTTGTCAGCAAAGCTGAGATCATATCCTGCATGGAAACCGAAACAATCGATGCCTATTTGACTGAGGCATCAAGACCGGCATTTGCGTCGATGCACAATGCTCCTTTGCCAGTTTCCGCACAGGACCTTCAGGGCAAGATGATCAAATTTGATGTGTCTGATGGTGTACAAGCCAATGCCTATTACCTGGCGCCCAAGAAAAAATCAAAAAAATGGCTGATCGTCATCCAGGAATGGTGGGGTTTGAACAACCAGATCAAACAAGAAGCCGATAAATATTTTAGTGACCTGAAGGATATGAATGTAATGGCAATTGACATGTACGACGGAAAAGTTGCCGCCACGCCAGACAGTGCGATGAAGCTGACAAGAGAAGCCAAGCCAGAAAGAATGACCAACATCATCCGTGGCGCCATTCAACAGGCCGGAGCGGATGCTTCCATCTACAGCGTGGGCTGGTGCTTTGGTGGCATGTGGAGTTTGCAAACCGCTATCATCGGAGGCGCAAAATCAAAGGGGACCATCATGTTCTATGGCAGGCCAGAAACAGATATGGACAAACTGAAAAACATTCAGTGCGATGTCATTGGGTTCTTCGGGAACCAGGACAGATCACCCTCTCCAGAAATGGTGACTGCTTTTGAAAAAAACATGGAAGCTGCTGGCAAAAAACTCAACACATTCAAGTATGATGCAGGGCATGGGTTTGCCAATCCAAGCAATCCCAAATTCAACGCTGAAGCGACAGCTGATTCATATGCGAAGGCGATTGCGTTTCTGCGGTCGCATTGATTGATTCAATCATTCAGTCTTGAAGAAACGAGGGTTTAGGGATTGTTTCAACGAATCGCTTTGTGAGACCCATCACAGGAAGGCATTTTCTTGGAAAGGCCGCAAGTGCAATCGTTGATTCCTTTTCCATCAAGGATTTGCTGTCTGTATTTTTCAATTCGTGAAATGCGCGTGGCGGGTTGTTTGGCCGCTGTAAAAAACAAATTATAGCCTCGTTGTCTTCCGGGGGTCAGGGCTGCAAAAGCAGCCTTGAAAGCGGCATCCTTATCCAGTATTTGCAGCAACTCTTCCGGAAATGCAAGCTCCATAGACTTATCCACGATGGGTTTGAGACCTGTCTTTTCTATTTCAATGGCTTCAAGAATATATGTTTTGATAACCGGTTCCAGCTCGCGTATTTGATCAAGATGGGTGAACTTGATCATCCTTGCTGATTGCGAATTCTCTCCTGGTTTCAATAAAATTCCATTGGGGTCCTTCATCAGGCTTCCCTTGAAAAAACTGATAGAGCAAAATGCCTTGAAAGCACCCAACAAAACAACATTGCTTTCCTGAAAAACATAACAAGGAACACCCCATTTGATCATTTCTGTCAACTGAGAACCCAATACAATCTTCCTCAATTCAATGAGTTCTTCATTCCATTGTGGAGCATCAAGAAAATATTTGTTTGCTATTGGGTTCATTATAATGATTGACCTTATTTCAAGGATAACTTAACTACTCAGTCAAATTTCGGGAATTAAATGATTCATCTCTTAAAAGAACCGGATCTTGAGCCGCAGGCAATTCCTCCACATTGCGCAATTGGCGCTGAATGGCGCGGGTGCGGGTTCCCACCACTTCATCGAGTTGGCCCATGCCGGTTTGAAAATTCCTTTGTGCTTTTTCCAAGAGCCCCCCAAATGTTTCAAATTCTTTTTTCACAGAGCCCAAGACCTTCCACACTTCGCTGCTTCTTTTTTGAAGGGCCAGCGTCCTGAAGCCCATCTGCAGGCTGTTGAGGATAGCGACAAGTGTAGTGGGGCCAGCAACGGTAATCTTGAATTCATCGCGGAGTTGATCCACCAGTGCGCTTCTCCGAATCACTTCTGCATAGATGCTTTCGAAAGGAAGAAACAGAATGGCAAAATCAGTGGTATTGGGCGGATCGATGTATTTGTCCCGGATGTCTTTGGCCATTTTCTTGATGGCAGCTTCCATGTTTTTGGTGGCCAGTTCAACAGCATCAGGCGTACCGATATCATAGGCCGCCAACAATTGTTCATATACTTCTTTGGGAAATTTTGCATCGATGGGCAAATACACCAAACTGTTTTCGTCTTCACTCCTTCCAGGTAACTTGACCGCAAACTCAACAGGGTCAGCACTTCCGAGCTTGGTCCTTACATTGACATCGTATTGGTTGGGAGCGAGGATCTGTTCGAGGAGCATGGCCAGCTGCACCTCTCCCACATTTCCCCTCAGCTTGACATTGCTCAAGACTTTTTTCAGGCCTCCAACATCGGTGGCAAGGGTCTGCATTTCGCCCAATCCTTTTTGCACACTTTCCAGTTGCTTGCCAACCATTTCAAAGGATTGCCCCAGCCGTTCGTTCAAGGTCTTTTGGAGTTTTTCATCCACTGTTTCGCGCATCTGGTCCAGCCGCTTTTCAGTGCTGTTGATCAACAACTGTACTTTTTCTGATTGATCCCTGCTGTGTTGATCCAATGCGGCGCGGAGCTCATATCGGTTTTCCCTTGCCAACTTGTTGTTGTCTTCGCGGTTCATCCTGAAATCTTCCCGAAGGGCATTCTCGATGCGGCTGAGTGCCTTTTCCAAGTCCTCTACTTTTCTCTGAGTAAGCGCAGCGCCGTTGTCTGTTTTGCGGAAAAGAATAATCAACAAAAGCAGGCAGGAAAGGGCCAACAAAATGGTTTGGATCATGATCATGTTCAAGGATTGAAAAACAAAGATAAATGGGTTGATGCATCATCCCCCCCAGCGCCTGGCTGCCGAAAGCAAGACGCATTCGTTTGCCACTGTCCAGGTTTCATAACCCTGAGGTCCCGGGTTCAAATCCCGGTCTCGCTACATGAAAACCAAGGACTTAGGTTAAATCGTGGGCCCTTTGTTGTTTCTGCGTGAGATTTGCCTAAGGTTTTGCGTGAGGAAAATCGGTTTTTGAAAAAAATGGATGATAGCAAGTAAGGAATTTTAGCGTCCAAAAACGCCTTATTTTAAGTAACTTTATAGTCAATTCTGAATATGAATATCGCACCAGTTTTACATAAAGCGCCATTAAAATCATTTGACGAAAAAATGAATGATTTGAACTATTGGTTAGCTCAACCTTTGATAAAAAGGCTTGAAGCGGTGACATTTTTAATATCTCAAACAGTAGATTTAAAAACTACTAGGATGGATAAGTCACATGTAGTAAGAAGAAAACTGAAAGCATGACATTAGCCCAAGATTTTGAAGATTTTGTAAAGCTACTTAATAAACACCAGGTTGATTATATGGTGGTTGGTGGCTACGCATTAGCATTTCATGGCAAACCAAGACACACAGGCGATTTAGATATTTGGATTAATAGTTCAGAAGCTAATGCAGAAAAATTAGTAATTGCAATTAAAGAATTTGGTTTATCAAGTTTAGGTCTAACTAAGTCTGATTTTATGCAAGAAGGTTATGTTACACAAATA
>JAJTFY010000153.1:3679-4441 GCA_021299175.1 Chitinophagaceae bacterium | reverse complement strand
CTGGTAAAGACACCGACAAAGACGGTATTGATGATGCGTATGACAAGGACAATGGAGGAACTCCGATAGTTCCCGTTGATACTGACAAAGATGGCAAACCTGATTTCCGTGATGTAGACAGTGATGGTGACGGAATTCCTGACAAGGAAGAAGGTACAAAAGATACAGATGGCGATGGAACTCCTGATTACCGTGATGCAGACAGTGATAATGATGGCATCACTGACCAGTCAGAAAATGGTGCAGGACCTGCAATTCTCGATACAGATGGCGACAGTATTCCTGACTACCTGGATCTAGACAGTGATGGTGATGGTTTGACTGATGTTTTGGAAGCGGATGGAACTGATGCTAATATGGATGGTCGTGCGGATGGCACAGCAGACAGCAAAGGTGTTCCATCATCTGCAAAGGGCGGATTGATTGCACCTGATACTGATGGTGATGGCAAGCGTGATTTCCAGGATATTGACAGTGATGCCGATGGCATTCCTGATAACACTGAAGGCCAGGGCACCTATGTGAAGCCTGCTGGTAAAGACACAGACAAAGACGGTATTGATGATGCCTATGACAAGGACAATGGAGGAACACCAATAGTTCCCCTTGATACAGACAAGGATGGTAAGCCTGATTTCCGTGATGTGGACAGTGATGGTGATGGTATTCCTGATGCAGTAGAGGCTGGCGCAGATCCAAAGAATCCTGTCGACACAGATAAGGATGGCATCCCTGACTTCCGTGAATTGGATTCAGACAATG
>JAJTFY010000153.1:0-3671 GCA_021299175.1 Chitinophagaceae bacterium | reverse complement strand
GCATTCCTGATGCAATTGAGGCAGGCCCAGATCCAAAGAATCCAATTGATACAGACAAAGATGGCACACCTGACTACCGTGACCTGGATTCTGATAATGACGGTATTCCAGATACAATAGAGAAAGGAGCTGATGGTTCCAAACCATTGGATACCGATAAAGATGGTATTCCTGATTACCGTGACCTGGATTCTGATAACGATGGCATTCCTGATGCAGTAGAAAGAGGACCTGATGGTACCAAGCCACTGGATACCGATAAGGATGGTATACCTGATTACCGTGAGTTGGATTCAGACAACGATGGCATTCCAGATGCAATCGAAGCTGGTCCGGATCCTAAGGTTCCATTGGATACCGATAAGGATGGTACACCTGATTACCGTGACCTGGATTCTGATAACGATGGCATTCCTGATGCAGTGGAAAGAGGACCTGATGGTACCAAGCCACTGGATACAGACAATGATGGCATTCCAGATTTCCGTGAATTGGATTCAGATAATGATGGCATTCCTGATGTAGATGAGGCAGGACCCGATCCAACCAAGCCACTTGACAGCGATGGTGATGGCATACCTGATTACAGGGAGCTTGACAGCACCAATGATGGTATACCAGACAACGAAACACTATTGATCTTCAAGACAGCTTCTAAGCCTGTATTGGCAACTGATGGTAGCTTCACTTATACCTATACGATTACATTGAGAAATGCGAGGAAAGAACCGCTCAACAGTGTACAGGTGAAGGAAGATCTAACCAGGACTTTTGTATCGCCAATGGGCTTTAGTGTTGTGAGCGTGAAAACAAGTGCAGGCCTTACAGCAGCGGCAGGTTTTGATGGTCGTAGCCAGACCAATTTGCTTGGCTCAGGCATTACACTTGCAGGATTGGGCAAGGAAACCATCGAGATTGCCGTGAAGGTGCTTCCAAATGGCTATTCCGGAAATGTAAACAATACTGCTGAGGGTACGGCTGTCGCCAAATGGTTCAATGTAACAAGGCAATCCATCGATACGACTGCATCAAATGGTCGCAAGCATGGTGCTGGTCTGCCAACATTGACCGTTTTACCAATGGTTGACATCAAAATATCTGATGTTATTACACCAAACAATGACGGATTCAATGACAAGTGGATCATCCTGCGTCCTTCAAATGTGAAGGTTGGTGTAACAGTCTTCAACAGATGGGGTCAAGTGGTTTACAAGACAGCTGATTATAAAAATGATTGGTTTGGAACTGGAACCAATGGTGCATTGGGTAATCTCTTGCCACAAGGAACCTATTATTACCTGGTTGAACTTACCGGTGGTGTATTCACCAACAAGGAGGTAAGAAAAGGTTATCTCACCATCAAGCGTGATTATTAATAACCGGCAGTAAAAAGGATCCTACAACAAAAAAACAATTATGAAAAAGATAACGATAATCACAGCAATCCTTGGGATACTCTTCATGGGAGATGCCGTTGCGCAGCAAACCCCTATGTATTCCCAATACATGTTCAACATGATGAACATCAACCCTGCATACACAGGTAGCAGGGAAGTACCCAACCTAACCATGCTTTTGAGAAGCCAATGGTCTGGTTTTCCTGGGGCACCAACTAGTGGATCCGTAACCTATGATAGCAGGGTTGAAGGCCGTAACCACAGCTGGGGTGGTCAGATGTACTATGATAAGCTTGGTGTTGAGAAGACAACAGGTTTTCAAGGGTTTTACTCTTACAGTGCCCCTTTTGAGCGTTCAACGCTTTCCTTGGGTTTGAACTTTGGCATGTTGAATTACAACATCAATTACAATAAGACCAATCCTTATGATGTAGGTGACCCTTCTTTGCAAACTGTCATCAACAAGTTTCTGCCTACTGCAGGCTTGGGTGCTTTGCTTTCTGGTGAACGTTGGTATGTTGGCCTTTCTGCACCAGCACTGATGAAGACCAAGGTAAGCAGTGATGGACAGGCTGTGATCCAACAGGCAGGTGCTGAGGGACATTATTTCCTCTCAGCAGGCTATGTGATTCCAGTTTCTGAAACAGTTGTCATCAAGCCTTCTACATTGCTGAAAGCCAGCTCTGGAGCACCTCTCCAGGCTGATCTCAATATGAATATATGGGTGAATGATATCATCGGTTTTGGTGGAAGCTATCGTACAAGCGACGCGGTTGTTGGAATGATTGAGCTGAAGCTGAACCCCATGTTCAGGCTTGGTTATGCATACGACCACAATATCTCCGACCTTGTCAATTATAACAGCGGAACCCATGAGTTCATGCTGCGTTACGAGCTTGGCGGAAAGCAAGGAAAAAAGATCGTTTCACCCAGATATTTCTAAACCATGATCTCATATAAAAAGTCTTTATCAATCGTTTTCTTTTTGCTTTCAGTTTCTTTGCTGCAAGCACAGGATATTGTTACCATGTTGCAGGCAAAGGGCGACAAATCATACAATGACCTGCAATATTCCAATGCACTGGCATACTATCGTCAAGCCTATGTTAGGGCTTCAAAATCAGCAACATTGTCCTCAAAAAAAGAGGATATTGCTGCGAAAGTTGCAGATTGTTATTGGTTAACCAGAAACTATGACAGTGCCTATGTATGGTATTCCAGGATTACCTCATCCTCTGATGCCATTCAATACAGAAGGGCAGAATTGAGTGCAATCTTGGGTCAATACGCTGAAGCGGCTTCATCGCTCAAATCTGTGGCAGGATTTTCAGAAAGGGCCACTGGCTTTCTTTCTACTGCTGCCATGAAGAAGGACTCTGCTGATTGGTCTGTAAAGTATCTAGACGGAATCAATACTGAATATTTTCGTGAGTTTTCGCCAGTTCTTGTAGACAGCGCCATCATCTGGACAACCAACCAACCAAAGAAATTTAGCAAGAATGGTGTAATGGCCTGGGATAACATGGGCTATAACCGCATGCTTCAGGTTGCCAATGCTGAAAGTCTTTCTGCGGTGGATTTGCCTTCAGCAAGAAAGCTGTACGATCCTAAAAAATTGGATGCCAAGCAACCTGAGCTGTTGGCAACGCACTATGCACTTTCTGACTTTGATCTGTTGAGCACAGTAAAAATCCCCAATGACCTGCTCAGCAAAATGAAGGCTATTGCTGCAATCGCTACTCCAGTGGTGCTCGCCGAGAAATATTCTTATAACGTTGCTCATGCAACATACAACAGCACTTCAAGCCAATTGTATTTCAGTGCAAACCGTCAGGAAAAATTGAAAAACAAGGTCAGAACCGTTGGTATTGTTGCAGCAAACAGAAACGGTGCAACGCTCTCTGGTGCCAAGTTTATTTTTGCTGATGGCAAAGATTACTCTGTAATGCACCCTGCTGTTCATGCAAATGGTACAACACTGGTTTTCAGTTCAAACATGGCCGGTGGTAAAGGCGGATATGATCTGTATACTGCAGAAAAAACTTCCGACAGCACCTGGAGCAATCCGGTTGCATTGAATGGGGTAAATTCAAAAGGAAATGAATTATTTCCTTCATTCAGCCCCAATGGCAGCCTTTATTTCAGCACCGATGGTCATCCAGGATTGGGTGGATTGGATATTTATATGGCCAGCTTGAAGGGCAATAACACATCTAACGTCCACCATCTCCCTTCTCCTGTCAACTCTTCATATGATGATTTTGGATTTACAGT